>JAEWZA010000223.1 GCA_023395575.1 Bacillota bacterium | reverse complement strand
ATTATCAATGGTTAAATAGTAACTAACTTGCAATATATAGGCTGAATATGCGATATTATTTTGTTGACAAATCCGTCACATTTACGTATTATAAAGTGGATAGAAAAAATATTTAGACATAGCTTTAATGTAGGGGGGTGGAACAAGACAGGGTTAATAAATGAATACTAAAGCGCCTGGACAGATAGTTTATCTGTTGACGAGGAGAAGGCAGACACTAAAACATTGTGTCGTATCGAAATATTCGGCGGATACCTTCCGGTTGTTACAATCGTTAGAGACGAAGCAAAACTTGCAGGCAACTGCAAAACAAACTAGTTTCACGTAACTAATCCTGTAGCATATCTATTTTATCTAATTTAATTCAACAATCTCAGATAAAAGCATTAAAAAACAGCTTGTATTTTTGCTGCCAGTGCTTTGCTATTCTTATTTTTAGCTTCAGTTTGATTGGAGATTTACACTTAAAACCAAGGACTCAGTGTATAAATTTCTAATTGTAAATAGCTGCATTTGTATTAATTCAGAAAGAGTATACATAGTTGTCCTTTACCAATCTGTTAAAATGCAGAATAAATTGCGGTGTTAGGGTTATGCCTAAAGCAGTGTTTAATACTAACCTCCCACGAGCTAGTTACGCCCATACAAAAGTGAAACTATCAGTGGAAATTGTATTATAAATGACTGAGTTACTAGTATTAATTAATCTGAGATAGTTGCACTTACAGCCTATAAATTTAAAAACAAAATTTTTCGTGAACATTTTATCAAGCTTATTACAGTTAGTAATTGACTAGTTTTTTGTACTGCTTTGGATGTAGCAAGCTTACACCCTTAGAGAGTTATTGTCAAATGGTAGCAAAAGACTATGTCAACTCCATATTGTATAAGAATTTTAGACATGGTTTAACTATGTAAAAAAGTAATATCAGCTCTAAAGAGTTTTATTTTGAAATCACTTGTTTAAGAATTTTATATTATTTTAAAAATTATTAATCATTAAGGAGAATAAATATGTGTGGAATAGTTGGATATATAGGAAATAGAAAAGCAATACCTGTACTTTTAAGTGGTCTTTCAAAGCTGGAATATAGAGGTTATGATTCAGCAGGTGTATCAATAAATGAGAATGGAAAGCTTAGAGTTGAGAAATGTAAGGGCAGATTATCAGCGTTAGAGGAAAGATTAAAAACAGAAAATTTAGATGGCGGCATGGGAATCGGTCATACCAGATGGGCTACACATGGTGAGCCAAATGATATTAATTCCCATCCTCACATAAGCCAATCGGGTGAGATAGCTGTTGTTCATAATGGAATAATTGAAAACTACCTTCAATTAAAGGAATTCCTTACTGACAATGGATATATTTTTAAATCAGAAACAGATACAGAAGTTGTTGCACATTTGGTTGAGTATTACTACAAGGGAGACCTTTTAGCTGCTGTAATGAAGGTAATTGATGAAATAGAAGGCTCCTATGCGCTAGGTGTTTTGTCCAAGGATGACGAGGATATGTTTGTATGTGCCAGAAAGGACAGTCCGTTGGTTATAGGCTTAGGCGACGGTGAAAACTTTATTGCATCTGATATTCCTGCAATTCTGGAATATACTAGGGACATCTATATTCTAGAGGATAAGGAAGTAGCTGTAATGACTAAAGACAGTGTAAAGGTGTTTAATAGTCTTGGCGCTCCAGTTAAAAAAGAGGTGTTCAAAGTAAATTGGGATGTGGAAGCAGCTGAAAAAGGTGGCTTTGAGCATTTTATGATGAAGGAAATGTATGAGGAACCAAAGGTTATAAGGGATACTTTTAGTCCTAGAATAAAAGATGGTGAGCTAGAGCTTGATAATATTAATATAACTAAAGAAGAAATTGAGAAGCTGCAAAAAATATATATTGTGGCTTGCGGAACAGCTTATCATGCAGGTGTTGTAGGAAAATATATAATTGAAAAGCTTTGCAGAATTCCAGTTGAGGTGGATGTTGCATCAGAATTCAGATATCGTGATCCATTAATTACTGACAAGGATTTGACAATAATAATAAGCCAATCAGGTGAAACTTTGGATACTTTGTTTGCGCTGAGAGAGGCAAAAAAGAAGGGCTCAAGAATACTTTCAATAGTTAATGTTGTTGGAAGCTCAATTGCGCGTAGCTCTGATGATGTGCTTTACACATGGGCGGGTCCTGAAATTGCTGTAGCCTCCACAAAGGCGTACAACACCCAGTTGACTGCTCTATACCTAGTAGCGTTGGATTTTGCACTGAAAAAAGGTACTATTAGCAAGGAAGAGGCAGATGATATTATAGCTTCACTGAAGGAAATTCCAGCAGGAATAGAAGAAATATTGAAGGACAAAGAAAATATACAGAAATTTGCTCATAGTCATTATAATGCAAAGAGTATTTTCTTTATTGGCAGAAGCCTTGATTATGCCCTATCAATGGAAGGCTCACTTAAGCTAAAGGAAATTTCCTACATTCACTCGGAGGCATATGCTGGCGGCGAGCTTAAGCACGGAACAATAGCACTTATTGAAAAAGGCACATTGGTAGTATGCCCAATGACTCAAGACGCTCTGTTTGACAAAATGGTCAGCAACATAAGAGAGGTTAAAGCAAGAGGCGCAGTAGTGCTGGCAATAACTCAGCAAAGGCACAAGGAGGAGCTTGAGAAAACAGCTGACCTAGTACTAACAATACCCGATGTGGACTCACTGATAGCCCCAATCTCAGCAGTAACACCTTTGCAGCTTTTCGCCTACTACATGGCACTAGAAAAGGGCTGTGATGTGGATAAACCAAGGAATTTGGCGAAGAGTGTGACGGTGGAGTAGGGGGGATGGAGAACCACACACCTTTTTGTGGCTTTAAAATAAAGTTTGTATAAATAAAATAAAAATTGTATTTTATAAATTAACAATGTTTTTTTAAAATAATAAATGTTTGATGGTTAATATAAAATCATGGTAGGAATTAAATAACTACCATGATTTTTGTATTATTTAAGGATGATTTGAAATTATAAATGTTGTAATTAATATAGAATAGTATAAAAAATATGCCAGATGTAGTTTTATAAAACAGATTGGAATTTTTGAAAACAGAATGGAAAATTAAAATTCAGATTGTCCATTCTGCTTTGAATTTTTGTAATTAAATATATTTATTGAGTCAATGTGTTCATAATATGTATATAGCCCTCAGGGTGTGTTCGGCAATCAAAAAATGCATAGTTAGGCTTCCTATTTTTGCACCATATTTTGCTTGACATTGAGCCTCTGTGAGCAAGAACACTTGCCAATAAAGCCAGCCTAAAATGCGGCTTGGCAAGTCAGAAGGCTATCATGCTCACCTCTAAATGCAAAGCAAAATATGTTGAATTTTAGTAGAATATTAGGAAGCTTAATTGTGCACTTCTTTAAAGCTGCGAACACTCAGGGAGAAGCTGAGCCGTTTAATTCAATTAAATTCAACTAATGAGAACGTAAGGTTACTTTATATAATTCTCAAAAATAATCCTTAATATCTTAAAGGTACAGCAGAATCCTTTATCAATAATTTGTCCTTATCCTTATATTCGGGTTTTACAGTTACTTTATATCCTTGACTTTTTATAAATTGACTTAACCCTTTTGCTGCAATGTCAAGATTATTTTTTGGACCAATAGTTATGGAATCAACAGGTAATTCTTTAATACCGTTACTTTTATCAAAAGTTACTTCTATATATGGAATAAATACACCCTTATATTGTCTGTATTTTTTAACATCTAGTTTACTATTTACATCAAAAATAATTCTATATTCTTCATCTTGTTCAAATACTGGATTCTTAAATAATTTTATTTGGTTAACCAAAATATGTATTGCTGATCCGAAAGCATTATTATAATGATAAGCCAAATTATCCATACTTTGTTTATCAAGTTCTTCGATTTTATTGTAAAATGAATAAAAAGTCTCAGAAATGTGATCTAAAAAGTTAAATATGTCTACAATTATATTTTCTTGCATTATACTATCATATATAACCTTCCCTGGAGACATTTCGATGGTTTTATGACTGTCTTTTCTTTGAATAAAGTTTTTTTTTATTGACCCATCTTTATATTTATTATTACCAGTAACGTAGATTTGCCCATCCCACATTCTATTAAATATTTCTCTAAGATTAAAACCAATGTTATATCCTTCATGTTCGGAGTAATTACCCCATAAATTAACTGAATCACTATTTTGAGAAGTGCTAAATATAAAGCTTCTAGATAGATATGATTTAAACACTCTATTAATCTGAAGAATAACATTTTCGTCTAGATGCTTATATTTATTTATTTTAAATATTTTATTTACTAGATTAATTGCATACATATATTCAGTCTTATCGTTCAAAAAATCACTTTTAGTAACCCATAATGTCTTATTCCTAAATATATTCTCCAATGCCATAGCACTAGTATAGTGAAAAACATTTCCTTCCATATAATCCTCAAGGTTAATATATTTAGTTCTCCATCTTTCAAATTCAACACTTAACATAAACCAAGCTTCTTCCATGATAACTCCTTTTAATATTTTAACTATTAGACCCCATAATATTTGTAAATCAATAACTTATATTTTTATGTGGTAATTATACCATATATAACCATAATTAATAAGTCCTTTATATGTAGTAGTAATAGACTGCATATTAATAATATAATAATTTAAGGTGCTTAATTTACATTAGTCTGAAATATTATTTATTTTATTAATAAATAAATATCTTATATTAATCCGAAAAGTTAGAGAAAATTTAGCCTATATTAATTACATTACAATTTAATACCGATACAATAATATGAAAAATAGCGATAACTCCAACTATTGGGTTATCGCTACTTTATTTACTAAGGAGATATTTAAAATAATTATTTTATGATTCTTATATTTTTTAGTTGTCCTGATAAGGCATAAAACCCTATCAGGACATAATATAACCATAATTAATAAGTCCTTAAAATGTAGTAGTAATAGATTGCATATTAATAATATAATAATTTAAGGTGCTTAATTTACATTAGTCTGAAACAATATTTATTTTATTAATAAATAAACATCTTATATTAATCCTAAAAATAGGAGAGAATTTAGCTGGGTTTAACTATATTACCATTCAATACTAATATAATAATATGAAAAATAGCGATAACTCCAACTATGAGTTATCGCTACTATATTTACTAAGAGATATTTAAAATAATTATTTTATGATTCTTATATTTTTTAGTTGCCCTGATAGGGCATAAACCCCTATCAGGAACATAATATAACCATAATTAATAAGTCTGTAATATGTAGTAGTAATAGATTGCATATTAATAATATAATAATTTAAATGCTTAAATTATATTAGTCCAAAACAATATTTATTTTATTAATAAATAAAAAACTTATATTAATCCTAAAAATTGGAGAAAATTGGGCCAAGATAAAACTGCATTAACACTTAATACCAATAAAACAATATAAAAAATAGCGATAACTCCAACTATTGGGTTATCGCTATTTTATATACTAAGGAGATATTCAAAATATTATTTTATGATTCTTATATTTTTTTAGTTGCCCTGATAGGGCATTAACCCTATCAGGAACATACTATTGCCTAAACTTCCAAATAATCCACATAACCCAAAATTTAATTTGGATTTGTGCTTCCGATTGCAATAGTAAAAGAGCAACTAATAAAATATAAGAAATCATATTTTAAAAATCTCCTTTATATTTTTGTCAACGTTCATAAGAAAATAGTATCAAAGTACGGCATTATAATCAATATATAAATAGTGGAAATAATGGTATATTATTTCAATGTTCTTGTATACAGAGCCCAAAAGGTAAGGAGATATAATTTCTCAGGTTAACAAAAAAGCGGTATTCATTCCGGTAGCTTTAGAATAGCATATTAAAGAAGTTAATTATTCCAAATTGTTTTTCGTGTTAAATTAAGTAAAATTAATAGGCTTTCAGAAATTCCATTTTGTTTTTAAAGTAGGTTCCTTTAGAACCGAAAAATATGGGCTTTCATAAAGTAGCTTTTTCTAGTCTCTTTTTTAGATCTACATCTATGGCTTTTATATTTATTTTGTGTTTTCTACGAATGATTTATTTAGTATTTTATTGAAATTGAGGTATTTTTTATATCAAATTTACCGAAAATCATATAAAATATTAATAAAGAAGGTATTAGGAGAGAATTATGAGAGAATATGAACAATTACTAGCACATGCAAAAAAGAAAAAGAGATTTGAAGAGAAAGAGATTATTGATATTTTGAATATTAATGATTATAGTTCGCAGTATGTTCCGATAATTAAGAAACTTACTATGCAAGGGTTGATTAGACCAGTTACAAGTTCTGGTTATAATGGAAGGAATCCTGCATTATATAAAAAATATCAGGTAATTAAACCAAACACTAATTATTCTATATTATTAGATGAAATTAAGTTTAGTTTATATCCTTCATTTAGCAAAGATTACTATATTAAACACCCCGAAAAATTTAATCAAGATAGAGAATATATAAATTCACTGAGCAATTTTTTTTACAATGAGAAAGATGAACTTGAGGTATCTGCATCAATTAATGAAAGGTCGTATCAAATATTTAAAGATGAAAAGTTTTTGTCAGGTGATACTAAGAGTATGGCTAAATCCATTCTTAAGAATTTAAACATCAGTCTTAATGATTTAAACGTATATATGACACCGGAATCCTTGTTATACTATACAGCCGATAGGGAATACCCTACGTATTTAATAATAGAAAATAAAGATACCTGGTATACTTTGAAAAAACTACTTAAAGCAGGTAAAGATACTTTTCATGGGATTAAAATTGGAACGGTTGTCTTTGGGGAAGGGAATAAACTGTTAAATTCTAGTATTGATTATTTAGCTGAGTTACTAGAAATAAATCAGATACCGAAACAGGTTCAATTTTTCTATTTGGGAGATGTTGATTATAAAGGCATTGAAATATTTTTAAGGTTTAAACAAAATTATAGTAATTACTGTATACAGCCTTTTACACGATTTTATTCTGATATGATTGACTTATATACTAACTCAAATAAACTGATGAAAGAAGGAAATAAAACTAACAAAAATATAAAAATGCTACCGGAGTTTTTAAATTATTTTTCAGCAGAAACTCAGGATAAAATAAATAATATATTAAATGCAAGGTGCTATATCCCGCAGGAAATACTGACTTATAAATATTTTACAAATACATAGGTGAAAAAATGAATTATGATTTTTTATATGATTTTTCAAAAAGGGTAGAGTGGGTAGGAGTAGTCGAATCAATTATAAGTAAAGTAAATAACCAAAATAGATATAATGAAGTTTTTTCAAATAATGAAATGACTAACATTGTGTTAGCCATTTTACGATTTATATTGGAACAATCTCTTTCAACTGAAACAGGATGCTCATTGAAAGATATTTCAAGCTTCGTAGACTATTTATTCTACAACTATTATGAATTAAACATGGATGAAGATAGTGTACTTAAATTCACGAGATACATTGTTGTAGATGTTCTTCAAAATAATGGGGTTGAGTATTACTTCATTGCAGATGATTATATAAATAGAGAAAAGATTCCCATTTTAATAAGGCTTATTCAAGAGGATAAGTCAAGGGGAGAAGACGACGAGAAAAAGAAATACTACGCTTTATCGGAACAAGGTTATAATTTCCTGTTTAGAACTAAAGAAGTTGAAAATGAAATGCAAATTACTATCGGGCAACTGAAGATAAAAGAAGCTTTGAAAAGGAGTGAGTTTGGAAAAGCTTTTGAGTATACTAACGATATGTTGCATTATGTACAACAGCAAAGAAAAAATATAACGGGTCTAATATCTATCATTAAAAATAATATTAGTGATATAAAGGTTGAGCAATACAAGAAGGTTATAAATGATACAATGTCATTGCTTGAATCTCAGTTTGAAAAATTCAATAGTATCTACAAAATGTCAATAAATAAAGAGAACTTAATAGCCAATAGTGGATTTGCTGCTAAGGAAGAGGATTTAATAAATATTGATAAAACAAAAAGGTTGCTTGAGAAAATATTAGAAGGGCACAACTCGTTGCTACTTGAAAAGTTTAATTTATCTGGTGTATATATTGATGCTATAGAAGATTCTATTTATTTCGGAATCAATAAACGATTTGACTTACAGAAAGTAATTGTTGATGAAATAGAAAAACACCCTTATAAGGTCAGTGAATTTCACAAAATATTTAGACCACTATTTATGTTAGAAGCACCTTCTTTTCCGTCAGTTATTACTCCGTATCAAGAACAAAGAATAGTAAATATAATTGAAAATGACAATCAAGAAAATAAAATAGTTGAAGATGAATATGATCCGCAAAAAGAAGAAGAAGAGCAAAATAAATTAATTCAGGAACAATATTGTTCTTTGGTAAAAGCGCTAATCGATTTTACAATAGAGAAAAATAACAATACAACTTTGGAAGAATTTTTAAACCATTTAAAGTCTATAAATAAATATGATGAATTTATAACTAATAAAAGTTTATTTACAGCCATTTTGGATTTATATGGTGAGTCTCCAATTAAGGTGGCTGAGATTTTAAATGACGATAATCGAAGATTTGTTATGCAGATCTCTGCTGAATTTGATATAGATTATGTTATAGGAAAGATTATGTCAGATGAAAAAAAATATATTACTATTAATGAACTATGTTTAGAAAGTAGTTCAGGCATATTGGATATTATAACTGAAACAACTGTTAAGGATAATTATTTAGAAGAAAAACATGCTAAAATTACAAATTTCATTATAAAGGTGGTATAAAAATGGACTTTGAATCTGTAAAGGCAGCAACATCAATAATAGTATATCTAATGCAAGAAGGAGAATTAACTAGACAGAAAGATGCTACTTTGTATGATTTATATAATGAGCCAAATGTAAGTGAAACAATAAATATAATGAAAAGGGAAATGGATGTAGAAATACTTAAAATTAATGGGAGCATCTATATTATACCAAATGCCCAAAACGAATATCTTGGGATTAAAAAGCAAGATTTTAAGAAACTCGCTAGAACAAGTAAAAGGCAACAAGGTGACGAAATTGATTACTTTATAAGTACATATATAATAATTACAATAATTATCAAGTTTTATTCCGGTAAGAATATAAACCCGAAGGTCAGAACAAGCTTAAATATTGAGGACGTTGAAAGGTATATTACTGAGAGACTAACAGAATTAGCTCAAAATACGGATGTAAAGTTAATCGAACACAGTAATAGTATTAATATAGTTTCTGTATATAACAGATGGTACAGTATGATAAATGATATAGAAAATAAATACTTAACACGAACAGAATTCATAAAAAGAGTTTGTGGCTTTTTAGAGTTGCATAAACTGATTAAATATTTTAATGATGAGGAATTTATAGAAACTACTAAAAAATTTGATGATCTAATAACTTATTATATGGATTATGATAGAAAAATAATAATTGAAAATATTTTAAATTCGGTGGTGATTGATAATGCCTAAAATTAATAGTGTAAGGTTGATAAACTTAGTGTATAACGATGATCGACATATAAATGATATGACGTTGGACTTTGATAATTGTGAAAACGCTCTTGTAAACTTAATTAATGGAGGAGGGAAGACTTTTCTTGTACAAACTATGATGCAACCAATATGTCCATTAATAAAGTTACAGGGAAGAAGCGTTAAAAACTATTTTAAGGATAGTATCTATCCAGCGTATATATTGATAAATTGGACACTAGATAATGATAGCGGTTGCTTAGTAACTGGAATCTGCGTTAGAAAGGTTAACCAAATAAATTCAGCTGAGTTAGAATCGGATAAGGAAGAAACAAATATAAGGTATTTTACCTTTACTATAGAAAACAAAATTGGAAATATTCCTTTGGATTTCATACCTCTAACT
>JAEWZA010000052.1 GCA_023395575.1 Bacillota bacterium | reverse complement strand
ATATCCGATATCACAAAAGCCTGTCCCAAGTTTGAAGCCGTTGAAAATGATTGCTTTGAAGATTACGAAGATATTGAGTCAATGGATTTGGAAGAACAACTTAGCTGCTTACTAAAAGATAATACTGATCAGATAAAGGAAATATATTTAGATTTGAATGAGACTGAGAAGCTTTGCCCTTACTTTATGGGAACAATAGCGGATTCATGTCCCGCTATAAACTGCAACAACATCAATTTTGGAGATTTGGCTTGGGGTAAAAGTACTGAACTAAGAGACAACTATGTTAATACAAGATGCAAAGATGAGAAAGAAAAGTGTTTTCAGTACATGCAACATGAAATTAAAAGAATGAGTGGGAAACCACCTGTATTTAACAGATTAGAAGAATTAGAAGGAATATACTCTGGGCTAAAGGAGGCTGAACAATTGAATTGTAAATTATCCGAATGTGGATTTAATGATGATGCTGCTGGGTGCTGCGGTTTTGATAAGAATGATATTAAGTGTTCTGCTTTTATGGAGTATGCCAAGAGAGCTATCGACTTGGGATGCAAGAATAAAGATTTAAAAGCGGCATACAAAACAAGAAATGAAGAAAGAAAACCACGGATTGGAACAAAAACTGGGTGTAATGAAATGAGAGAGGATTGCCCTTGCTTCTGTAAACATAATGATGGTTGCTCAATCTTATTAATTAAAGGTAATGCATTGAAAGCTATTATTGAGGAATATGGTGATATAGACTGCAATGTTTACAGGAAGGTCGCTGAAAAAGTGAAAAATAAGCCTGAAACAGATAACGAAACCGCCAATATTGTAACAAAAGAGCATGAAAATATAACAGAAACTACTGAAATTAATACAAAAACAGAGACTAGCGTAACATTTGACTATTCCACAGTAGATGCAGACACAGCAGAATTCCTGCAGGAGAGAGCTAATAAAATTACTGAAATTAGAGTTAGATCAGTAATAGAAATAGGCAAGGAACTTAAAGAGGTACATGAAAGACTTGCAAATCATTATAATGGTACATTTGGGAAATGGTGTGAGAGTTTAGGGTTTTCTCGTTTTTCAGGAAACAACTACATAAAGGCTTATGATTACGTTGTTGAAAATTTCAACAACATAGATGATGCAAAATCCATTCAACCATCACTCCTATTTGCAGTAAGCAAACCATCAGCTCCACCAGAGCTCCAGCAGGCTGTATTAGATGGAGATATCACAACCCACAAGCAGTATAAGGAAAAGGAAGCAGAATGGAAAGAAGCTATTGAGCAGTACAGACATCAGCAAGACATTCTTAGAACTGAAAAACAACAGGCTAGTATAAATGCCATGGATGCAGAGAGGAGAGCTAACAAATTACAGGATGAACTTAATGAGCTAAAATATCAGATTGAGGATAATCAAGATAATGAAGATATTGAGCTTCTTAAAAACAGGATTATAGAGCTTGAAGATCAGCTTAAGGACAAGCCAATTGAGACAACAGCTGTACAAGTTGTTGAAAAGATTCCAGAGCAAAATGCAGTTGAGGTTAAAAATAGGTTGTATGGATTATTTTTAGCAGTAAATCAGGTAAATAAGCAGGACATGCAAATTATATACGACACCGCAGATTATGCAAAAAAAATGGCAATTGCGGAGTTTTTAGAAAACATTAGAGACAATGCACAGGGATACATAGACATTCTATATGGTGTTGAGTCTGAGGCTGGTACTGAAGAATCTGAATAAGAAAGGTGGTGTGTTTTATATGTTTAAGAAAAGGATAAAAGTATGGTTTAGGAAGTTCCAATGGAGAGCTAGTAGGTGGTGGTACAATTTCAGATGCCGTTGTGGATGGTGGTACTGTGAAGATTGCGAAAAGATGCATAATCCTTTTGTTGACAAGTATGATTTTGGTGACTCAAAAGATTTTACTTGTTGGAAAGCAGTATATAATTTACCAATTCCCAAATGCTTTGAAGACAATCCTGATTTCTTTAGAAAAGTAACTCTTAATGTAAAAAAGGTATGGTGATGTTTAATGGAGGGAAACTGGTGCAGTTTGATGATTTGCATTATTACAGGTTGTACTCCAGAACAAGCTTTTGAAATGTTCACAAGTGGTAAAAAGCCTCAACTTCATTTAGACACTAAAGATTTAGAAGCAATGGGCCAGTATAAAGAGAATGGATTAACATGGGAACAAATTGGAGAATTATTTGGACTAAGCAAGCATGCAGCATTCCGCCGTTATAAAAGGTTTATAGGAAAGGAGAATGCAATTTGAAGCATGGAAAACGCCTAACAGTAAAGCAAAAAGAAATACTTAAAGAGTTAGGAATTGATTCAAGTAAATATTTGCGAGTGAAGGCATTGACTAATGAACTTCATCTCGTACATATAAAAAACAAAAAATTAAGAATTTTAAAAAGAGAGGATGGTAATTGGTATGAAATCAACAGGAATGGTAAGGAAGGTAGATGAGTTAGGAAGGGTGGTACTTCCAATTGAATTAAGGAGGACTTTCGGAATTGAGATTAAGGACCCACTAGAAATTTACGTAGATGAGAACACAATCATTTTAAAGAAGCATGAGCCTGATTGCATATTCTGTGGAGAAGCAAAGAATGTTGTAAATTACAAGGGCAAGAACATTTGCAAAAAGTGCATAAAGGAACTTAAGGAGGGCAAATGATTAGGGAACAAGTTGAGAAGCAAACAGGTAATATTAGTAACGAAACTTGGTTGAACACATGCAAAATTGCTAATGATGTGCTTTTCTCTAGAATTAGGTTAGGAATCAAAAATACCCAGGAATCAGTTACATTCCTTTGTACTGGTATAGCAGATGCTATTTTAAAAGGGCGTATAACAGGAGGTGTTTTATGAAAAAAACACCAGGACTACAGAGAATATGTCCAAAAGTAGAAATTTACAACCATAGAAAAAGAAAGCACCTATTTAAGGCGCTAAATAAAAAGTTCAATTG
>JAEWZA010000035.1 GCA_023395575.1 Bacillota bacterium | reverse complement strand
ATGCACTACTGTGTACTAGTAGTACAGATTCAGAACGTTTATAGCACATTTAATGTCTTATCAGAACGAGAACGGCAGCTTTTATCTCTCCAAATACAATGCGAATGTACAGAAGTTGGAAAACAATATAGTAATACCATTTGCTTTGAAAATAAACAAGGTGAATATGTAATGATACTATCCTTATTTGAAGATGAATATGAAGATATTCTCCTAGAAGTTTCTGAAAATCTTAATAAACGTCTTAATGGTTGTATGAATTTGCCAGTATCTATTGGTATTAGTGATAGATTTAAGGGGCTTGAAAACATAAAAGCTTCCTATGCGAATGCATCCAATTCCATAAGCAAACGATATTTGCTTGATGATGCACTAACTATATCCGTTGACAAATATGAAATGGACGAAAGTTTAAAGGAATATAAAGAAAACGCTGAAAAAAGTTTACAGGAATGCTTAAGTAGTGGAAACACTGAACAGGTATCGAAGGTACTTTCAGAGCTTTTTAATATAATAAGGCAAAATTTTCATAATGATGAAGAGCAGAATTTGATGATATTTTTACTACTTCTTCCAACACGAATTGTAACAGATATAAAAATAAACAAAAAAAGTGATTATTCTAATCAGCGTATGATTTTAGATAAGTTCCTGTGCTGTTCAAGTTTTGAAGATCAATGCCTTCTGATTCAAAAGCTTTATTTTGATGTAGCAACACTCATGAGCAGCATGAGTAAAACATATTCCCATACTATCATCAGTCAGGTTCGGAAAACCATTGAAGAGCGCTTTAAGGAACAGATATCAATAAGCACATTGGCTAAGGATGTCTACTTAACACCAACATATTTATGCGTATTGTTTAAACAAGTTACAGGAACTACAATAAATGATTATTTGACCTTGACACGACTTGATAAAGCAAAGAAGCTTTTGTCAGATCCTTACATCAAATTGTACGACGTATGTTATGAAGTTGGCTATCTGTCACCAAGCTATTTTTCTCGCTTATTTAAGAAATATGTAGGAATCACACCGAGTGAATATAGGAATATTGCAATAGCATCACCTGAACAATAGCAATTGTATAAGCAATCTGTTTGTTTAGAAAGGAAATGCCCATGAATAGAATTAAATTATTGAGAAAAATTCCTATTAAAATTATATATAGTGATAAAATGCGCTTATCCAAACGGGCAATAGCTCTATTTGCTTTTTCTGTAATTATACCGATCACACTTATAGTATATTTGTATTCCCTCCGATCAGCAAATATCATTGAGAATGAGCTTTCGAATAATATGCAATTAGCGGTCAGTCAAATAAAAAATAATTTAGATTACCGTTTTGAACAAATTTCTGATAGTGCACTTTCTATCCTTAGCACAGCCTATCCTTATATCAAAAGTGGCAGTACTAATGTTGAAGAGCAGCTAAAAGAGTACGAGGAACTGAAATCGCTGGTTTCAGCTTATGAAGGAAAGCACATGATTAGTAAGGTACGTTTATATGTGCCTTCTGGCAAAATTTATGCAAATCAGCAGGACACCTTTTATTCTCTCCCGGAGCTTACAGAGCAAACTGAAGAAACCTATAAACGAGGTGTTCTTTGGATTAAAACCTATGGGTCACATATTTATGAGGGTATCGGTTTAACAAATATTATATCCTGTCGTATGACAATTTCAAGTAAAACTAATTATGACGAAATCGCAAGTGTACTACAATTAGATATTGAAGAGACCAAGCTTAGCAAAATATTTTCGGCTGGTATCAGTATAGATGAAGAAATTTATTTGGTAGATACAAACGGCATTATAATTTCCCACCCCAATTCAACCTTGATTGGCAAAAGGGGACTGTCTGATGACGAACTTAGTACTGTACTGATGAAAGAAACGGGACATTTGAGCGGAAATATGAGCCAAAATGCTGATCTAGTGGCATTTTCAAATTTGAGTGAAACAAATTGGTACCTTGTTATGAGACTCCCAGCATCTGCAGTTTATGGTTCAGATATTTTCTCATTTGATATCATGCGTGTTCTGCTAATTATTGCTGTCGTAGTGGTTTTTATTATTTCATTAATATTAGTTTATTCCAGTATTATCGAAAATACCATTAAACGAATAAATATTGCTATAATGGAGCTAAATAATGAAGGCATGGAACAAGATAGCAATTTAACTACAAAAAACATAAAAAATAATAAATCACTTGAATTACTAGAAAATAACGCAAACCATTTGGTTGTCACTATCAAAAAGCTAATGGAAGAATCATATGAGGCAAAATTGAAAGCACGTGATTATCAATTAAAAGCTTTACAAGCACAAATTAATCCTCATTTTCTTTATAATACATTAGATTCAATTAAATGGATGATACTGGATGACCATAAGGATGACAGCATATGGATGCTTAATGCCTTTTCAAAATACTTCCGCTTAAGTTTGAGTAAGGGAAGAGATGTGGTTACTCTTCGGGATGAATTGAATCTGATTCGTGCTTATATGGGAATTATGCAAAAAAGGTTTAACAATATTTCAACTATAGATATTAATTTAGATAATAATCTTATGGAGTGTCTTATCCCAAAATTATCCTTGCAGCCATTAGTAGAAAATGCCCTCAACCATGGAATTCTGCACAAACAAGACAACAACGGTCATCTTGAAATCACTGCAAAAGAGGAAAATTCTAAATTAGTAATCATTATAAAGGATAATGGTCATGGAATGAGCCAAGAACAGCTGGATAAAATTATGAACCAACAGAATAACAACACAAATGGCTATGGTCTGGCTAATGTAGATGAAAGACTCAAGCTTTTTGGGGGCGATGATTGTGGCTTGCTGATAAGCTCGGAGTTGGAGGTAGGTACGACGGTCACCCTGTCATTGCCCTTAAAATACATGATGTAAGAGTAAACATAGCTGAAAAAGTTAATAATAATTAGAAGCTTTATCTCAAACACTATTAACAAAGAAGAAAATAATAGAGACTGTTAGTGAGCTATATCTGTGGCTTATTCTATCAGTCTCTAATTTATAGCCCGCGCCAACTCTTTTTAGTGCTTTTTAAACAAATTCCGATATAAATCTTTCATTTTTTTATGCAAATATAACAGTTTGGGATAAGAAATCAGAAGATTGAATCATTCAAATTAAACAGATTGTATGCTAATCTTATATCATAGATTGAATACAAACTTATATTGAAAGCTTTCAAAAGTCAATATTCTACACATTTTAAAATGTTCTATTATGTAAAGTTTCTACTGACTAGTAATTTTCGGAGGAATACTGCTATGAAAATGTTTGCTTCAAAATCTAAATCAAGAAATGAAATTCAAACGCAGTTTAAATTGGGAGCATATATGCGAGAGCATTATTTACTGTATATAATGCTGGTCCCAGGACTATTCTTTTTAATAGTCTATAAGTTTTTGCCACTATATGGTATTACAATTGCTTTTAAAGATTACAGTATATTTGCTGGTAATAATCCATTGGATGCAATCGCAAAGAGTGATTGGGTAGGATTACAGCATTTTGAGCGATTGTTTGCAAGCTCATCGTTTGTAAAAGTCCTTTTAAACACATTGATTATTAACGCTTATAAAATTGTATTCCTGTTCCCAATACCTATAATTTGTGCTATTTTGCTTAACGAGATTCGTAACAAGGTTTACCGAAGACTGGCACAGACCGCAATTTATATCCCATATTTCTTTTCTTGGGTTGTCACCTTTGGTATTTTCTATTCCTTGCTTGGCACTTATGGAATCGTAAACAGCGGGCTTGCGGTTTTAGGATTTGAAAGAATAAGTTTTTTCTCAAATCCTAACGTATTTCGAGGACTGTTGGTCTTTACTGAGGGATGGAAAGAAATCGGTTGGAATACAGTCATTTATTTAGCGGCTATCACGGGTATTGACATTTCACTCTATGAAGCGGCTCGAGTGGATGGAGCTTCCAAGCTACGTCAGATTTGGCATATAACCTTGCCAGGAATGGCATCTACCATCATTTTGATGTTAATTTTAAAGATAGGGTATATCTTAGATACGGGATTTGAACAGATTCTTGTATTCTACAATGCAACGGTATACGATGTGGCGGATGTAATCCAAACCTATGTTTACCGTATGGGTTTAGGTCAGTCAGATTTTGCCTTGGGAACTGCGCTTGGTTTATTTAATTCGGTTGTAGCATTTATCTTAATTGTTGGTGCAAATTCTATTAGCAAGAAGATACTTCATAAGAGTATTTGGTAATTGGAATGAAAGTATATCGTGTAAGAGGTGAAAACTATGTTAATGAAGAAAAAGAGTACGGGCATCCCGCTGGAAGCAAGTGAAAAGGTTATGATAGTAATTTCCTACGTTATCATGAGTATACTTGCACTGTGTGCGATACTTCCTATTTTGCATGTGGTATCTAAGTCATTCAGTAGTGCGTCTGCGGTTACATCGGGTTCTGTGTTATTTTGGCCAGTTGATATACAGTTTGAAACAATGAAATATGTTCTCACACAGACTACATTTTTACATGCTCTAAAAAATACAATTATTGTTACCCTTTTTGGTACAATCATCAGTATGATAGTAACAATTACAACTGCATATCCACTATCTAAGCCCTCATTTAAAGGGCGTAAGGTCTTTATTATGTTATACATTATCAGCATGGTGTTCTTTGGTGGAATGATCCCTGCATATATGGTAGTTCGTACCCTAGGTATTATGGATACATTTGCTGCGCTGATACTGCCATTTTTTATAGTGCATTTCAATATGTTCCTCGTTAAAAATTATTTTGAAGGCTTGCCTGAAAGTATAGAAGAATCGGCAAAAATGGACGGTGCAAGTGATATAAGAATATTGGTATCCATTGTGTGTCCAATGTCTACACCCGTGCTGGCGACAGTTGCTATGCTATATGCTGTAGGTTATTGGAACAACTACTTCCATGCAATGATGTATACTAATAGTACTGATATGCAAACCTTGCAGCTATTTACCTATAATACTGTTAGCAATACACAGACAATTGTCGAGCGTCTTGTTGCAGGTAATTACGCTAATGTTTCCATCGATGGAATTATTGCAGCAGTAGTTGTCCTTTCACTAATCCCTATCGTTGCAATATATCCATTAGTTCAGAAGTTTATGGTACAAGGTATTACGATTGGCTCAGTTAAGGGTTAATCAAAATTAATTTTAATTTATATCGCAATTTATCGGAAACCCGATAAAAATAAAGAAAAGAGGATGGAAAATTATGAAGAAGATTTTTGTATCATTTCTTGCAGTATTGATGATTGTTTCTAGCTTAGCAGGTTGTGGACAGAGTGATACTTCGACGCCAAGTAACACCTCAACTGCAGCAGGTAGCTCCTCAACTGAGGTAAAAGCTCTGGACGGTGAGAAGCCAGACCTTAAGTATCTTGGTTACAATGTCAGCTTTGATCCTAATACTGACAGCATGGCAAAAGTATATGAAGAGAAAACTGGTTACAAAGTAAATTACAACGTACTTCCTGCTGAGAATGCAGATGAAAAGCTCCTTATGGAAGTTGCATCTGGTGCTGATTATGACGTCCTTCAAGTAAGTGTCTCCCAGTTCCAGACACTACTATCTCAAGGTGCATTGATGCCTCTTACAGATTTGCTTAATCAGTATGGCCAGGACATCCTAAAAGGCGTAAATGAAGCTTCTTGGAAGGCTTGCTCAGGATCCGATGATAAAATCTACGGCATACCTTACAAATATCCGTACCCAACTGAAGTAACGACATTCCTGGTAGCAAGAATGGACTTGATGAAAGCAGCTGGCATTGGTGAACTCCCAACTACAATAGATGAATTTTATAACACCCTTGTTACTCTTAAAAAGTTCTATGGAGATAAATATATTCCATTAACCGGTCCTTTCCGTGCTGCTTCAGAAGCATCCGTTAACTGGGATATCCCACAGACTATAACTTCAGCATTTGGTATCTATAACGACTGGATGGTTGATGAAAACGGTAAAGTCTTCTATATGACTGAGCATGAGAATTTCCCTAAAATGATGGAATTTATGCAGAAGCTTTCAAACGAGGGACTTATAGATCGTGATTGGGCAGTTAACAACTCAACTACAGTAAATGAGAAACTATCTGCAGGAAAAGCAATCATTGCAGCTTCAACCCGTGTTGGTGTTGCTGTTACTACTCCAATTATGACAGGTAAAGATGGTCTAGGTCTTAAGAACGAAGATATTGGCTACATTGGTGCACTAGCTGGTTCTGATGGCACTTGCAAGTACATGAAGACTGAGGCTATCAATCAGGTGACATGTATACTTAAAAGTTCAAAGAATGCTGAACATGCTATTAACTGGATTAACATAAAGCAACAAAATCAGCTCTATCTCAACATCGGTGTTGAAGGTACACACTTTACCTATGATACTGATGGTTCCATCAAACCAATTAACCCAATTTTTGCAGAAGAACGCGGAAATTCCTACTGGTATCTTAACAGTACTGACGAGGCAGCATTTGCAAAAGAGTGGCCTTCTCGTGTTAGAAAGAGTGATGCTATGTGGGCTGCATTCGATGCTGTTACAAATAAAGCAAACAAAGAAACACCAAATATCTTTGTAGATAATACTTTCGCATTCATGCCTTCATTGGAGAATTACTCCAAGTACAATCAATCATTGTTTAAGGCAACTGGCGACTATATCCTCCAGCTTATTGGTGGTACTAAAAAAATTGACAGCCTTAACACCTTCAAGTCAGACTGGACAAATGGTGGCGGAGAGAAAATCAGAACAGAAATGCAGACCTGGTACGACGATTTCTATGGAAAAAAATAAACTTATAGTAAAGGTATTTGTTGTAGCAGTCCCTTTGGGGCTGCTACAAAACTAAATAAAGAAAATATATGATAAGGAGAAAAATCATGGATAAAATAAGCTACACAAAAGATCTTCCTGTTTATCGTGAAATAGATGTTCTTGTTGTTGGTGCAGGCCCTGCTGGTATTGGTGCAGCTATATGTGCTGCAAGAAACGGTGCAAAAACCTTGGTAATTGATGAGTCTGGTTGTGTTGGCGGACAAGCTACCAATGGTCTGGTAGGCCCTTTTATGACTGTGTATGATGCAAAGAGTGAAAAGCAGATTATAAAAGGTATCTTTGAAGAAATAGTGGATTGTATGGTAGGAATGGGCGGTGCTATTCAGCCTAGCGAAGTGAGATCTAGAACATCTCATGCCGGATTCTACAAAATAGGTCATGACCATGTAGGACCCTTTGATCATGAAGCTTTAAAAATGGCTGCTACAGATATGATTTTAGAATCAGGTGCAGAAATACTACTGCACACGCAGTTTATAGATGTGTTGAAGGAAGCTGATAAGATTGTTGGTATAGTGATTGCAAACAAATCAGGAATATCTGTCATTCGGGCAAAAATCATAATAGATTGTTCAGGTGATGCTGATGTAGCAGCTAGAGCTGGCGTAAATTATGAACTTGGCAATATTGAGGATGGCAACATGCAACCTGCGACTATGTTTTTCCGAGTTTCCAATGTTGATTCAGAACGATTGAAGGCACATATTAAGGAGCATGAGGATGAGATTCTTCCTTTCTATGGTCCATTCAGTTGGTTAATTAGAGAAAAACAGCAGGAATGGGGAGATGTACCTCGTGCAGAGGTGTGTCTATTTGAGAGTCCTGAACCTGGTGAATATCGTTTAAATGTCTCCCGTATTTTGGATATTGATGGTACTAATGCTGAGGATTTGACCAAGGCTGAATTAATTGGCATGAAGCAGGCGCATAAAGTGTTTAATTTTATGAAGAAATACGCTGTTGGTTTTGAGAATGCAAAGTTTATGGGTACAGCTGCTAGAATTGGTATTCGTGAAACCCGTCATATCGAAGGCTTGTACAAGCTCACAGCTGACGATGTTATAAATTGCCGTGTGCCTGAAAACTCTATCGCTGTTATGGCTACAAATATGGATACTCACAATAAGAGCGACCCAGGTGGAACATATTATACCCTAGAAAACGGGCCTTACTTTGGTGTTCCATACACTTGCTTGGTTCCAAAGGGTGTTAGCAATCTACTTGTAGCAGGGCGCTCACTCTCAGCTGATGCGATAGCGGGTTCGGCTACTCGTATGATTCCTTGCTGTATTATTTTTGGTCAGGCAGCAGGTACAGCAGCGGCATTAGCTATTAAGGAAGGTAAACTCCCTGCTAATATTGATGTAAATGCTCTCCGAGCAACATTGAAAGAGCAAGGTGCATTTTTAGGGGACTAATTACTTTATATATTTGTACATATTTCTCTAATAACTGTGATGATGCAATGGATGTCCCCCACCTCTTATAGGTGTGGGAATCCACTTCGGTTTAAGTGGCGACATATTTCCCGCCTCGTTAAACGCTGCTAATGAAATGAAATTTATCTTCAATCGAAATAGATTTAAGGCGTTATAATCTTAGGAGGATATAAGAATGAGTATTAATTTAGTATCATATCAAAAATCTATAGAAATAGCAGCACAATATGATGTTGTCGTCATCGGTTCCGGCCCTGCTGGTATTTGTGCAGCTGTTTCCGCAGCTCGTATGGGAGCTAAAACTGCATTGATTGAACGTTATGGCACGCTTGGCGGCAATCTAACTAATGGTGCAGTTGCACCAATACTCGGAAGTGTATCAAAGGGAACCCTACGAGATGAACTTGTTGTTCGTTTAGGAGTTCCAGAAAGTGATGAAACTGGAATTACACAACAAACACACGACTTTGAGAAGGCTAAGCGTGTTCTTATTGATTTTGCACATGAAGCAGGTGTAAAGGTATATTTACAAACACCTGTTGTAGATGCATTAACAGACGGCAAAAAGCTTACAGGTATTGTTATTTCTCAAAAGACTGGTATGAAGGTCCTTCGTGCAAAATGTTTTGTTGATGCATCCGGAGACGGTGATGTTGCATACTTTGCAGGTGCAGAATATGAAATGGGACGTGATGGTGATTCCTTATTACAGCCTGTTACTCTGATGTTCCGTCTACAAGGTGTTGAGGATGATGCCCTAACTTGTATAGGTGAACTCGACCACATTACATACAAGGGAGAGAGATTTCTTGATTATACTACAAGACTATGCAATGAAGGTCATTTGCCGCCTAATGCAGCATCAGTACGTTCATTCCGCACTGCAGTTCCTGGCGAACGTGTTATCAACACAACACAGTCAAATGGAATTTCTGCACTCTCAAGCGATGACCTAGAAAAAGCAGAAATAGATTTACGAACACAAATTGATAAAGTAACTGATTTTTTAAGAAACCATGTAGATGGTTATCAGAATTGTTTTGTAAAAAGCACAGCAAATACTCTTGGAGTTCGTGAGACTCGTCGTTTTATAGGTCAATATATGCTTGAAGACTCAGATCTTCGTACAGGACGCAGATTTGAAGACGTTATTGTTCATAAGGCAAGCTTTATAGTGGACATTCATAATCCAGCAGGTAGCGCACAGGCTGAAGGTGTACCAGAGGAAGTAATTCCCTATGATATTCCTTTGCGTAGTTTGATTCCAAAGAGCTTAGACGGTTTAGTTCTTGCAGGAAGATGCATTTCAGGTACCCATCGTGCACATGCATCTTATAGAGTAATGTCAATCTGCATGGCAATAGGTGAGGCAGCTGGTATAGCTGCTGGACTTTCAGCAAAAAAGGAAATACTGCCACGTGATATAGATTTCCATGAAGTACAAAAAATTCTAATTGAACGAGGAGTGGAGCTTTTTGACTGATTTTTCTCTTAAGCTTTAGTATTCAAGCAGTCCAGTCAAAAAACCATTGATTAGGAGGATTTATGTTTATTCTTGAAAAAGAAAATAAAGTTTCAGTAATAGATAGCTATGATGTAATTGTATGTGGTGGTGGCCCTTCTGGTATTATTGCAGCAGTTGCAGCCGCTAGGAATGGTGCAAGAACACTATTAATAGAGCGTTATGGATTTGTAGGAGGTATGGCATCAAGTGCTCTCGTAACTCCTATCAGCATATTTAAGAAAAAGAAGAAGCTTATTATTGATGGAATTCCATTTGAGCTAATGAAGAGGATAAGTGCCTTAAATGGAGCTGATGTAACACTTGATAGTGGAAACGTTCCGGTAAACGATGAGATGTTCAAACTGGCAGCTCAGCAATTACTTCTTGAAAGCGGTGTCACACTGCTATATCATACTTATTTTTCAGATTGTATTATGACTGATGGCAAGGTCAGTCATATAATAGTACAGAACAAGGCAGGACGTGTTGCATATGGCTGTAAGGTGGCAGTCGACTGTACAGGTGATGCTGACTTGGTTAGGGCCGCAGGGTTTGAAACTACAAAGCAAGAAAAGCTACAGCCAGCGTCTCTGTGGTTTCAACTAGGTGGTGTTGATACTGATGCACTCCAAGATTTATTCGCTGATGCAGTAGATGAAAAAATGCCTATTAGCACTGAAATAAGAGGTAGATTAAGTGAGCTTAACGAGAAAGGCGAAATGCCAATATTCGGTGGACCCTGGATAAGCAGGCATTTTCGTGATGGTATAGTTACTATTAATCTGTTGCGTGAAAGTGCAGACGCAAGCTCTCCTGAAAACTTTACCATAACTGAATGTAATTTGCGTGAAAATCTGTTTAAAGTGATAAATATTATGCGTGAGAACTTTGTTGCCTTTAAAGATTGTTGGCTTTTAAAATCGGGAACTCAGGCTGGAGTACGTGAGACTTACCGTATTGTAGGATTGTATGAGATGACAGCAGACGATGTTCTGAATCCAAAGAAATTTAAGGACACTATTGCAAAAGGAACTCATGTAATAGATATTCATAAGCCTGATAGTATCGAACAAGATTGTATTAGTCTAAAACAGGAGTACAATATTCCTTACGGTGTACTAGTACCTAAAAATAGTGAGAACTTAATTACTGCTGGACGCTGTGTATGTGCTGACAACTCAGCTTTTGGCTCAATTCGAGTTATGGCAACCTGTATGGCAATGGGACAAGCGGCAGGTACGGCTGCTGCCATTTATGTGCAAAATGATTATTCTATATGCAAAATGGACACTGAGCTTCTGGTGAAGAAGTTAAAAGAACAGGGAGCCATCGTCTAAATTTATTTATTAAACTTGTATTCAAAAAGGATTTTTCTCATTAAAATAAGGGATTTATTAAATATCTTTAAATCAAAGGGGGATTACTATGAAAAATATACCAAAAACAATGAAAGCTATAGTAGCATATGGAAAAAATGATTACCGTTTTGAAACAAATTATCCTACACCAGAATGCGGACCAGATGATATCATCATCAAAACAGAAGGCTGTGGTGTTTGCGCAAGTGACCTAAAATGCCAACACGGAGCAGCTATGTACTGGGGTAGCGATAACCAACCAGCTTGGGTAGAACCACCATTTATCCCAGGACATGAGTTTTTAGGTCATATCGTTGAAGTAGGTGAAAATATAAAGGACTTTCATATTGGAGAAAGAATTATAGCAGATCAGATTGTTCCATGTGGGGAGTGTAAATTCTGTAAAACCGGTAGATACTGGATGTGTCAGCCCCATGCAATTTTTGGTTTCCAAAAAGGAAATAACGGCGGTATGGCTGAATATGTTAGATTTCCTAAAACCTGTGTAATTTCTAAAGTGCCAGAAGAAATACCTTTGAGTTCTGCTCTATTGATTGAACCCTATGGATGTTCTAAACATGCAGTAGACAGAGCACAGATTCGTAATGATGATGTGGTGGTTATTTCTGGTGCAGGAACTCTTGGACTTGGTATGATCACATATGCAAGGATGCAGAATCCTAAAAAATTAATAGTACTTGATATGGTTGATAATCGTTTGGATAAAGCAAAAGAATTTGGCGCAGATATTGTTATGAATCCCGGTAAAGAAGATGTTGTTGCTAAAATACTAGAGTTAACAGATGGTTATGGATGTGATATTTATATTGAAGCTACAGGACACCCCTCAAGTGTTGTTCAAGGACTAAATATGATAAGAAAATTAGGACGTTTTGTAGAATTCAGCGTATTTGGAGAACCAACTACAGTAGACTGGTCAATTATCGGTGACAGGAAGGAATTAGATATTCTTGGTTCTCATTTAAGCCCATATTGCTATCCATTTGTAATTGAAAACATCTTAAATGGTAATTTAAAAACAACTGGGCTTATTACAAAAACCTTTACAATTGAAGAATGGGAGAAAGCTTTTGAATACGCTTCAGGAAAATATGGTGATTTTAAAGTTGCAATTACCTTTAAATAAAAAGAATGTCAACTATTTTTGTAGCACTACAATCCTTTAAAATCTAGTTTTGCTGCATTTTTAAGAATAACTATAAAACAGATAAAAGGAGATTTAGTATGAATTATTTATTGGGCACTGATATCGGAACGTCTGGAACCAAAACAATTATGATGGATACAGCAGGCAATCTAATAGCTCAGGATTTACAGGAATATGATGTGCTAACTCCAAAGCCCTTGTGGGCAGAGCAATGGCCAGATGTATGGATAGAAGCAACAAAAAAATCCATCATAAATACAGTAAAAAAAGCAGGAGTAAGCAAAGAGGATATAAAGGGTATCTGTATTAGTGGCTTATATGGAGGTTCAGGAATACCATTGGACCATAATATGAAGCCCGTCAGACCTTGTTTAATATGGATGGATAGAAGGGCATCAAAAGAAGCACAATGGGTTTTAGATAATATCGGAGAAGAAAAGTTAAAGCGAATTACCCATAATGGCTCCGACCCTTATTATGGATTTACCAAAATTTTATGGATTAAAAACAATGAACCTGATAATTGGGCAAAAATCAAATTATTTTTGCCCCCGAATGATTATGCAATATATCATCTGACAGGAAAGGTGGCAATTGACTATTCCTCAGCAGGTAATATCGGTGGTATTTTTGATATGAATACTCATACCTGGTCAAAGGAGTTAATGGAAGAAATGGGAATACCATATTCCATGATGCCTCAAAATATTGTTGAATCAACAGATATCGTAGGTGGATTGACTAAGCAAGCAGCAGATGAATTAGGACTTATAGAAGGATTGCCCGTATGTGCAGGAGGTATTGATTGTGGAGCAGCTAATATAGGTTTGGGTGTATTTGAACCAGGAGTGTACGCCGCTGCAATAGGAACATCCATGTGTGCTGCATTTATTTCTGACAGGCCTATAGAAGGTGTTGGTTTAATAGTTTGGCCATATTTATATGATGCTAAAAAGCTGTCTTATTATTTCAGTGGCGCAGCGACAGCTGGTGCAATTATAAAATGGTTCCGTAATACTTTTGCCGAAGTAGAATTTGAAGCAGAGCGCAAAGGTGGACATAATGCATATAAAATACTAGATGAACAGGCAGAAAAACTACCAGCCGGAAGTGAAGGATTAATTGTCTTACCATATTTTATGGGTGAAAGAAGTCCTGTATGGGATTCTGATGCAAAAGGGACAATAGTAGGACTATCACTCACTCATACAAAAGCACATATCTATAGAGCTTTTTTGGAAGCTGTTGCATATTCGTTAAGACATGCTATGGACTGTACTGGAGAAAATCTAGGAGAATACATTTTACTGGCTGGTGGAGTAGCAAAATCAAAGTTATGGAAGCAAATATTTGCAGATGTGACTGGTTACCCTGTGGTATGCCCTATTCATGATGTAGAAGCCAACATGGGAGATGTCATGCTAGCGGGAATAGGAACTGGACTGCTAACCTTTGAGGATGTTAAGAAATGGCAGGTATTGGACAAAAAAATCATACCGAACGATGAGAATAAAAAGAAATACGACCAGTATTATAAGCTCTATCGTTCGGTCTATGAGAATCTAAAGCAAGATATGAAATCCATTTCAGGTATAATATAAATAATGTAGACGTTACTTATAAACTCATTATAAAATCTCCCAATTGGTGTAACAATAACAACAATTGGGAGATTTCTTGTTTAAATTTAAAAGTTAATCTAAATGCTTATACCTTCTTAACGCTGAAAAAAAATTCTTTAACAGCTTTGTACATTCTTCATGCAGAAGCCCTATAACAACATCTACCTTATGATTAAACTGCTTAACTCTGAAAAGATCCACTACTGACCCTGCTGCTCCGGCTCTTTTATCCATTGCCCCAATGTAAAGTGTACTTATCCTGGATTGAATTATTGCTCCTGCACACATGGGACAAGGTTCTAAAGTCACATACATTTCACACCCGTCTAGTCTCCAGGTTCCGAGCTTTTTGGCAGCCTTTCTGATTGCCTCTATTTCTGCATGTGAGGTCACATCCTTTTTGGCTTCCTTTAGGTTGTGCCCTCTGGCTATTATTTTCCCATCCTTCACAATAATTGCCCCTACTGGTGTTTCTCCCTTTTTATATGCAAGCTTTGCCTGATTTAAGGCTTTTAGCATGAATTGTTCTTTCTTTGTGTACATTGTTTCCTCGTTATATATTGTTTTTATATGATATGCTTAAAATTCAATAATTCGCCCCTCTAAGCAACTTGTAACCATTGCTTCAATAAGCTGTATATTCTGAATAGATTGGTGTAGTGGTAATATAGGCTGCTCTAATCCTTGTATAACAGCAGCAAAATTCTTTAGCTGAAGTACAAAGGCATTTGACTCTTCAATCTCATAACTATCAGTCAATATGTAGTTCCATTCTGGCTTACGATGTGTTTGAGTTATTTTAGTCTCACCGAAAATACCCCAAGCTACCGGCAAACGTAAGATACCATTTGCACAGGTAATTTGTAGTTCCTCGCTAAAATTTGCCTCTTTGCTGCTTTCTATAAAGGCTACAATATTGTTCTCATACTCAATCATACCAAATATCCGAGTAAAAACTTCGTATTGCTTACTTTGAGTACCACTTGCAAAAACACGTTTTGGTAAACTACCACTAAAATGATTACATGCATTTACAAGATAACTCATCCAGTCATATGCAACTCCGCCACCACAATCCTTACGATATCGCCAGTCAAATTCTTTATTATTATCCGTAGCTTCTTCAGGCTCATAATTACTAAAAGTTGCACGGATGCTATCAATTTTGCCAATATCTCCGTATGATAAAATACGTTCCAGCTTTCGGATAGCAGGATGATAAAGGTA
>JAEWZA010000032.1 GCA_023395575.1 Bacillota bacterium | reverse complement strand
TAATATCAGGTGTGGTAGCATTATCAATATCTACAGCACAAATAGATTTTTTTGATTAATCAGCTGCTTGACTGTCTTCATCAAATTCTTCAACTTCGTCGAAGTCTTCGAAGTCGTCAATGCCATCAATATCATCGAATAAGTCTTCTATGTTTTCAAAAAGATCTAAAAAGTTACCTTGTAATAAAAAGTCATTTTCTAATAATGAGAATTCCAAATTGTCTTTCATATTAAAACCTCCCCGCTCTTTTATATGGCTTTCAATATACTGAAAAAAGCACCGTTTTTAGCTCGATAACGCATCATGTTAATACAAAGGATTGGTCAAAAATGCGAATAGAACATGAATGCACGGAATAAACTTCTCATAAGTAACTAACAATTACTATAGTAACAATTCAATATTAAGAGTACAGCATTATATTGTTAAGTTTATGTTATAAAAATATCTGACTAACAATTTAGAAAAATTATAAATATTGATACAAGCTATTAATTTTTATAATATCGAAAACTTTAATTTTGAATGTAGGCATTATAAATAGGATATCAAATTTCCATAAAAATATGCAGTTAGACTCAATATAATGTACATTATAGCACTAATGAAGTAATATACTTCTTATAATTCTATTGTAGCGAAATATAGATAAAAAGTAAACAAAATGTCGATTGATTGCATGAAATCTGTTAAGTTATAGATTTAATAACAGTTAAGTATCTAAATGGTAAGAGCTATTTTCAGCTACTAGCAATTAAAGTGTTTGATTTTCACATAAAACATAATTTAAAAAATTTTAGATTAAATTATGCTATAATATTTAAGAAAACTTAAGAAAAAGGATATAGGATAAAGGTTTT
Source organism: Bacillota bacterium (assembly GCA_023395575.1). GTDB lineage: Bacteria > Bacillota > Clostridia > Acetivibrionales > DSM-1351 > Ruminiclostridium. The sequence goes on along the minus strand of JAEWZA010000032.1, from coordinate 18,828 downwards.
TAATATGGGGCTTAGCTACAGTACATTTAAAATAAAAACACGTTATTTTAATATGATAAATTACTCCTACATAGTTGTGGATAATGAGAGTAAAAATGCAATAGTTGTGGATCCTTCCTGGGAAATTGATAAAATTATTAACAAGCTAAATGAAGAGAATGCCAGGTTGACAACTATTTTGCTTACTCATTCCCATTACGACCATACAAATTTAGTTAATGCTTTATTAAAAAGATATAATGCAAATGTATATATGTCAGAAAAAGAGATTAGCTACTATAGGTTTAGGTGCAAAAATTTGCAGGGATTAAATGATTTGGATGAGATTTACATTAGTGAGACAAAAGTATCTTGTATACTAACTGCCGGACACACTGCAGGAGGTATGTGCTATTTATTAGAGAATTGCATGTTTACTGGAGACACACTGTTTTCAGAGGGCTGTGGGATTTGCTTTTTTAATGGTGCATCGGCGGAGAAAATGTATGACAGTATTCAAAAATTAAAAAGCATAGTAGCCAATGATGTCCTTATATTTCCGGGACATTCATATGGTGTTGAGCCAGGTAAGTCCTTTGGACATTTGAGGATGATAAATGTATATTTAGGTATTGAAGATAAAAAAAAGTTTGTTGATTTTAGAAACCGAAAGAATATTAGAGGTATGTTTAAATTTAAATAGCTGAAAGAGTATAAAAAATGTCCTTATATTTCCTGTTTGCTATTTGTAGTATAAATAGTTAGAATAGAACGTATATAATACAGATATATGTGGCAAATTATGGTAAAAAAAGGTGGCGGAAAAAATATATGATCATTTACGAGAAACTAGAAAAATTAAAAAGTAATATAAAATCTTTACAAAGAGTAGCTATTGCATTTTCGGGAGGTGTAGATTCCTGTTTTCTATTAAAGGTGGCATCTGATGTTTTAGGTAAAGATGTAGTTGCTATAACAGCACATTCTTCCACATATCCTGAAAGAGAACTTAATGAGGCTATAGAGTTTGCAAAGTGCTACTTCATTAAACATAGGATTATTGTTTCTGAAGAGCTAGAGGTGGAAGGTTTTTCGGATAATCCAATCAACAGGTGTTACCTTTGTAAAAATGAACTCTATGAAAAAATAAAGGAAATTGCTAAAGAAGAGGGTGTACATTACATTCTAGAAGGTTCAAACGTTGATGACTTAGGTGACTTCAGACCGGGTATGCAGGCAGTTAGCGAACATGGTGTGTTGAGTCCATTAAGGGATGCTTTATTGACTAAGGAAGAAATCAGATTGTTATCAAAGGAGATGGGGCTTAAATCATGGAATAAACAAGCTTTTGCATGCCTATCTTCAAGATTTCCTTATGGAGAAAGGATAACAAATGAGAGACTTAGAATGATAGATAGAGCGGAGCAGCTTTTACTTGATTTAGGCTTTAGACAAGTAAGGGTTAGGTTTCATAAAGATATTGCGAGAATTGAAATTAGCCAAGATCAGTTTGAAAAGATAATGGATCCTGAAATAAGAGAAAAAGTATATACAGAGTTTAATAATATAGGATTTATGTATACTGCGTTAGACCTAAAGGGATATAGAACTGGAAGCCTTAATGAAGGACTGAAAGAGGATACTAAATCTTAATAATTGAGCTTTCTCACCTTAAATTAACTGGGAAAGTTGAGTAACTAAGTTGTATATCACACCAATTTGATGGGAATAATATAAAAATTTATTGACAATGAAAATTTGGTGTATTATACTATAAAAAATAACATAATTCATATAATTCATATATGAATTATATGAATGAAAACAATTAATTAAGTAATTACATAAGATTTGTTTAGATTTACTGATAAAACCAATATATGTTTTGAATAAGCCGAATACTATAATTAATGGTGCTAAAAGCTTATGGAGGTCATTATGGAAAATGCGAAGCCAATAATTGAAATAAAAGGTTTAACAAAAATATTTAATACTAAAGACACACAAGTAGAGGCTTTGAGAAATATTGAACTCTCAATTGATAAAGGCGATATTTTTGGAATTATTGGAATGAGTGGTGCCGGAAAAAGTACATTAGTACGTTGTATTAATTATCTTGAAAAGCCTACGAGTGGCAGCATAATTGTTGATGGAGAAGATTTATCAAAACTTAATGAGAAGCAGTTAAGAAATGTCAGACAATCAATGGGTATGATATTTCAGCAGTTTAATTTACTCATGCAGAGAACAGCAGAAGAGAATATAACTTTCCCGCTTGAAATAGTTGGTGTTAAGAAAAATGATGCCAAGAAACGTGCACAGGAATTACTTGAAATTGTAGGCCTTGTAGATAAGGCAGATGCATATCCATCTCAATTATCTGGTGGGCAAAAGCAAAGAATAGCAATAGCTAGGGCATTAGCTACAAATCCAAAGGTTTTACTATGTGATGAAGCCACTTCAGCACTAGATCCAACAACTACCAGATCTATATTAGAGTTACTTAAGGATATTAATAAACGGCTTGGAATTACAATTGTTATAATTACGCATGAAATGAGTGTTATTGAACAAATATGCTCACATGTTGCAATTATAGATGAGAGTGTCATAGCTGAACAAGGGAGAGTTTCGGAGGTTTTTGCACATCCCAAAACATTACCTGCTCAGAGGCTGGTGTATCCAGAAGGAAAGAAGAATGAGCACTTTATAGGAAAGCGATGTTGTAGAATTGTTTTTGAAGGAAGCTCTTCATTTGACCCAGTAATTTCTAGAATGATTTTAGAGTGTAAGGCACAAGTGAATATTCTTTTTGCCGATATGAAGGATATTGATGGGAAGGCATTTGGGCAGCTAGTCCTTCAATTGCCACAAGATGACGTAGTCTCAGGAGAAATAATACGATATCTTAAATCTCAGAATTTATCTGTGGAGGAGGTAATAGAATATGTGGGATAGTAGTACAATAGTTATGATTCTAAAGGGTTTACTTGAAACTATTTATATGACCTTCCTTTCAACCTTTATTGCTTATATAATAGGACTTCCACTGGGAGTATTACTGGTTACAAGCCAAAGTAACGGGATTTCACCAATACCTAAGCTCAATAAGATTTTAAATTTGATTGTAAATGTAGTGCGTTCAGTACCATTCCTTATATTATTGGTCGCAGTTATACCAATTACTAGATTTGTTGTAGGATCATCGATAGGGTCTTCAGCTACAGTGGTTCCATTGGTTATTGCTTCAGCACCATTTATTGCTAGACTAGTAGAATCTTCAATACAGGAGGTTGAAAAAGGAGTCATAGAGGCAGCTGTTTCAATGGGATGTAGCCCATTTCAGATAATTACAAAGGTAATGATACCAGAAGCAGTTCCATCGTTGATAATGGGAGCAGCTATCGCGGCTACTACAATATTAAGCTACAGCGCAATGGCCGGTTTTGTCGGTGGCGGTGGACTTGGAGATATTGCTATACGTTATGGATATCACAGATATGAATATGGCATTATGATTGTTACGGTAGCAATACTTGTAATAATTGTCCAAGTATCTCAGGATATTGGTACTAAAATTGCTAAAAAGAAGGATAAAAGAAAATGAAATTAAATTTTAAATAAAATAACCAAAATAAAACAAAAAGGGGGACATAAAAATGAATAAAAAATTATTAGTATTATCAATTGCTTTAATATTTGCTGTGTCAGGAGTATTGGCAGGCTGCGGAGCAACATCCGAAAAAGATAAGTCAAACAAACTTATAATAGGGGCGACAGCGTCACCACATGCTGAGATATTAAAAGAAGTTCAAAATGATCTTAAGGAAAAGGGAATTGAGCTTGATATTAAAGAGTTTTCAGATTATGCTCAACTTAACCCTGCATTAGTAGATAAGAGCTTAGACGCAAACTTTTTTCAACATCAGCCGTACTTAGATAATTACAATACTGAAAATAAAACAGATATTGTAGCCGCAGCACAAGTACATTATGAACCACTTGGAGTATATCCAGGAAAAACAAAAGTATTAGATGCTTTAGCTGAGGGGGCAACCATTGCAGTGCCAAATGATACAACTAATGAAGCTAGAGCGCTATTATTGCTTGAATCAATTGGATTAATAAAAGTTGATCCAAATGCAGGCTTGAATGCAACTGTCAAAGATATTATTGAGAATCCAAAGAATATCAAAATTAAGGAGCTAGCGGCCGAACAGCTTGCTAGAGCTTTAGCAGATGTTGACTTAGCGGTTATCAATGGCAACTATGCGCTACAAGCAGGATATAATGCAGCTAAAGATGCATTGGCAAAGGAAGAAGCCGAATCAGTCGCAGCACAGACTTATGCAAATATCATAGCTGTCCGCAAGGGTGATGAAAATAGAGAGGAAATTAAAGCCTTGGCTGAGGCTCTAAAGAGTGAAAAAGTTAAGAAATTTATTGAGGAAAAATACAGCGGTTCTGTTGTTCCATTATTCTAAAAGCTGCAATTATTTCAGATTAATCCATAGTATTAGCTCGTAGATATATATTGTTTCTTGTTTTAAGACACTCCCTTTAGTAATGAAAAATTAGTATGTGTGCAAAGTTAATGGCAGGCTAGAACTCAAATGTACTAGCCTGCCATTAATGCTATCTTTCTTTTAAATATAGTCTATTTCTTTGGTCATAGACAAATCCACTGCTCAGAAGAGTATTACAAGAAGCTTTGTTCTCATCTTCTGGCTTTACGATTATTCTTTTAGCATTACTCAAAGAGAATATTTTTTGAGTAAGCAAGTAGACTATTGATTTTCCAAAGCCTTTACCCAAATATTCTTCTTCTCCAACTAAGTAGTCAATGCTGTAGGTGCCATCAAGTGAAATGTCCCCATACCAATCCTCTCCCGCATCCGAACAGGTGTAGTGTTGGCAAAATCCAATAGGCTTTTCATTCAGTGTGACTATGTAATGACTTACAAAGCTAAATTCATTAAAGCGTTCTTTTACTTCGTGAAGCCAAGCATCAGGCTCTTCATACCATTTGATTATATAGTTTTTATTTAGCCATTTTTCTAATAGTGGAATATCTTTATCTTCAATTTTACATAATTTTAAATTATTCATTTGTGACTCCTAAATACTTAGTAAGTTTCTAAAGCTAAACAATTGTGGAGTTTATATTAAAGCTAAAAACTCCCCATTTTAGCTCATAGCAATTGTCTTTGCTTCATTTGCCTCAATACGCTTATTTCTATAGTATAATAATACATCGCATGAAACCATAATAAAATTTAATATGTACAAGCCCAAAACAATGTCTCTACTATATAGTAACTTATGTGTAATTCCTGCTAAATAGCCAAATATAACCACGTATGAAAAAACTATACTTTTTCCAGCTGTTCTTCTTGATGTATATGACTTATATAGCTGTATTGGCCACGCAGCGCCAAAGCTCATAAGCATTAGTGCCTCAAATATGCTCATAAAATTCATCTCCTAGTATTTAATAATTATTTTTTGACTGCAGTCAAGTATTGCTCAAAGCCAGCCTGTTAGTGGGGCTGTTGCAAAACAACATTTTCTGTATACCGATGTTATATTGCAAGAAATAGTATGCGAGTGCAATATATATCTAATGGAGAAGCTCGGTTAGAAGTTGATGCTAGAAATAGTAGGGGAAGAATAAGTATTGTAGCCGACACAGATACAGGATGTCGAGTGTTATACGCTCGGCGGAAGTGCTTGTTCTTCACCGCAATTATTTCAGCGTCAATTTCGGGAGCGAGCCATAGATATATACTGCACGGGAGTACTATTTAAGCAGTTTACTGTTGATATATTATTTCTTGTTTTGCACCAGCCCCTATTGTTGCTCGAAAAAGCATCATGTTTGTACAAAGTTGTTTTTTGAGCTAGCCGCTAAACTCAAACTATCGCTAGAAAACACTAGATTTTTAGCTGATAGTAATTGACTTCAATTATTATACACCTATTATTCAGAAAGTGGTATCTATGGGCAGATATTTTTAAAGAAGTTTTCAGAGGATTTTCCATGAGGACGATTATTTCGCTTTAGTCTGAAGAGAACATCTTCCTTATTCTTGTCTATGATGTTAACCCCTTCAGCACAGGATAGAGTCGCTTTAAATCCTAATTGTTTTAAAATTTCCTTAGATTCTTTGCTTATACTTCCAAAGGGATAGGTAAAAGTATTAGGTCTAATTCCTGCAACCTCGGTAAGCTTATCCTGCAGCATACCTATATCTGAGGTTATAACATTATTGTAGACCTCTAATGGCTCACCTTTTAAACGTTTGGTACCATTTCTTTTTTTAGTTGAGTGAAGATTATAAGTATGATTTTGTATTTCAAAATAGCCAGAGTCACTCATTTCTTTAATTTGTTCCCATGATGCATAAGCATAATCGGGATTGTTTGTTGGAATCGAAGTTGAAGCATAGGTACTTGAAAATTGTTCGCTATATTTACCAACTATAGATATTACTGCTTTCATTTCATACTTTTCAAGGAGTGGCTTACCATATATATAGTTGTTTAGATTCCCATCGTCAAAGGTTATTATTACAGGTTTTGGAGGTAATTCACTATCATTATGAACATAGTTTATTAAATCTGTCATATTAATTGTACTATAGCCGTGACTTTTTAGATATATGAGATCATTTTCAAATTCAGTAGGTGTGATAACATATTTGCCTAATTCAGGTGATTTTTTTAGTATACTATGGTACATAATTATTGGAACAGGTATACCGTCTTTATTTATAATACCTGTTTCTGCATCATTAAAAACAGACTCTGACATTGATAATAATACTCCAAATGAGGAGAAAAATATTATTAGAGTGACAAAAGCTAAAGAAATATAAAGCCTTGCTTTTTTACTTATAATTACAACCATTAGATAACACCTCACAAAAGTTCAATATAACTGCATTTAAAAATAGTAGATACTGGATTTTTCATTTAAAGTAATATAATAAATTATCGTAAGTGATTAAAATAGGGTTGTGGGTAAGTACTGTAAAAATACTTAACAGATAGCTAAAAATCATAGCCACTATTTGGTTCAATTATGTCATAAACTCTGAAGTAATCTCTGGTTTCCTCGTCTTTGACAACAGCAGAACGGTTTTTTTGCAGAAGATTAACTATATTATAAACATCGATCCATAATTCGTTGACACCTTCTTTTTGGGATTCATCAAAAATAATTTGCATACCGAAATGTAAATGAGGGGTTGTGATATTGTTCACATTTTCACGGGTACTGTAGCCTGTCATACCAAGATAGCCGATAACATCACCGGCTTTGACTATTTTTCCTTCATACATATCTGAGTGAAAGGGCCTATCTTTTCTTAAATGGGCATAATAGTAGTATCTCTTTTGATCAAAGCTTCGAATTCCAATTCTCCAGCCTCCATACATATTCCAGCCCATTACTTCAACAATTCCAGATTCAACTGCTATTATGGGAGTTCCAATAGAACCCATTAAGTCATTACCAAGATGCTTTCGTTTGTAACCAAAAGTACGACCGGTACCAAAGTCTTCATAATGGCTGAAGCTATACCCTTTTGCAATTGGAGAGAAATTCTTGAGGCCATATTTTTTTACCCACTGTTTATTTTCACTGTTATCAGGATCCTTCACTTGAATATCATACTCGCCTACAAAGCCTCCAAGAATTGCGTCATATGCTTCATAATAATAATTGTAATATTTCATTTTAGAAGTCAATTGTTCAATAGTTTCACCGTTATTTAGCTTTTCTACCAATGCATCCATGTCCTTTGCCTTGTATTTTTTAAAGTCTCCGCCATACTTAGTAGCTAGATATGCTAAAAGCTCAACCCAATGCAATTGAACAGGCTTAGTATGGGATTTGACATCTAGGCTCAGGGCTTTTTCCATAGCAGAGTATGAGGCATTGAATTCTACCCATTTTATAAATTTTTTATCAGTATTTGAGCTAGTTACTACCTTAATAGCTTGTGAAGTTTGACATTTGTAATAAGTAGCAGCGGAGACTGCAAGCAGAGAGATTATCAGCACAAATGCAATTAAGCTTTTAAATATACGTTTATTAATATTTATTGCTTTGATCAATTTTTTCACCTCTCAATTTGTATGAAACGTAAACAAAGATACTATAAAATCTATGCTGAAAAACCTTAATATATCCTAGAAAATAGTAAATTGAAATAGGAAATAATTATACGCTTACAATTTTCAATTGCGAAAGCTGAGCTAACTAACATGAAAAAACATTGTGCAAAGCATGGCAACCTACATATGCCCTAACAAATATAAATATAATTAAATAACGCGTTGAGCTAATTATTTTGTGACCCTTGCAGATACTTTTAAAGTACTGGCTACTTCCAAGATATTTGTTGACCAAGTACCCTATTTATCTAAGTTGTAATCGCGTATCAGTATTTACGATAAGTAGTTCACCTGCAAACTCAGTTTAAAATTAATTAGCACATCGAGATAAAATATTTTAAATCAACGATTTACTTTAGTAAAGTTATGAAGTAAAATACATATAGGCAAATAAACGATATTGTTTATTAAAAGTAGACAGAATATGACAAATAATATTTATTTTGTGAAGGGATGGATATAGTGTGAAAAAGAGATTATTAGTTAAGGTTTTATCAGGGGTAATGGCTGTAGCATTTTTATTTGCTGGCTGTGGAAGCAATGACAGTGCAGATAAGTCTTGGGATAAGATAAAGGAAAATGGTGAGCTTGTACTTGGACTAGATGATAGTTTCCCTCCTATGGGTTACAGAGACGATAATAATGAAATTGTAGGATACGATATTGACCTTGCAAAGGAAGTAGCTTCTCGTTTAGAGATTAAATTAAAGCTTCAGCCAATCAACTGGGATACAAAGGATCAAGAGCTAAGCACAGGCAATATTGATTGTATTTGGAATGGCATGACCATAACAGATGTTTTAAAGAAAGTAGTATTGTTCTCTGACCCATATATGAATAACCAGCAAGTACTTGTGGTAATGGCAGACTCAAGCTATAAAACAAAAGAAGATTTAGTAGGAAAGTCTATTGCACTACAGGCGGGGTCAAGTGCTAAAATTGCATTAGAAAGCAAAGAGGATTTTAAGGCCTCACTTAAGGAAGTTGTGGAGTTAAAGGATAACACTTTATGCATGATGGATTTACAGACGGGGAATGTTGATGCTGTACTCATGGATGAAATAGTAGCAAGATACTTTATACAAATGAAAGGCGAAAAATATAGGGTATTAGATGAAGGCTTGGCAGCTGAGGAATATGGAATAGGATTCAGAAAAAATGATGTACAGCTTATGACTAAAGTTAACGATACCCTCAAGGAAATGGCAGCAGACGGTACAATTGCTAAAATATCAGAGAAATGGTTTGGTAAAGACATTTCAACAATTGGTAAATAATTTATAGAAAATATACTAACTTAACTTTCCCAGTATATTTGATTTAGGATAGTCTGAATAAATAAGATTTAGGAATATGTTATAATTTAATTAACTAAGAATTCTTGTTAAGAGGTTGTTGACGATAGCATTTTACTCCATTATATTTACTAGGTAAGAATAACCAAGTACGAGATATTGTGGCGAAGAAGTGCTATGCAACAGCCTCTTTAAAATGAGAGCTTGTATTTACGAGAGGGGATTTGTGTGTGAAGCTGCTTTGGCTTTTATTTGATGGTATGCTTGTTTCTATAGAGCTTTTTGTACTAACTTTAATTTTTGCACTTCCTTTAGGTCTCATTATTTCTTTGGGCAGAAGATCTAAAAACATAATAATTAGTGGAATTACCGGCATATATATTTCCATTATGAGAGGTACGCCACTAATGCTCCAATTGGTTGTAGTGTACTTTGGCCCATATTATATTTTTGAAAGAACCTTTGACAGATTTTCAGCAGCAGTACTTGCATTAGTTCTCAATTATGCAGCATACTTTGCTGAAATATATAGAGGTGGAATTGATTCTATACCAAAAGGTCAATATGAAGCAGGAGAGGTTTTAGGATTTACCAAGATGCAGGTGTTTTTCAAAATAATACTTCCACAGGTTGTAAAGAGTATTTTGCCTGCAATTAGTAATGAGGTAATAACTTTAGTTAAGGATACTGCTTTAGTAACTGTAATAGGTATTGCTGAAATGTTTAAAGCTGCTCAGACTGAATCTAGTAGAATACTATCTGTTAAGCCTTTGTTTATAGCAGGAGCTTTCTATTATGTAATGAATTTAATTGTAGCTAGGCTATTTGCATTTGCAGAGAAAAAGCTAAATTATTATAGATAGGCTTTCAAGATAATTTATTAGACCATTTTGTGCTGGAGATCGGTATGGAGGTAACTATGAAAATGATAGAAGCATCAAATATATGCAAGAGTTTTGATGGAAATAACGTATTGAAGGGAATATCCTTTGAAGTAAAAAAGGGAGAAGTTGTTGCTGTAATTGGTCCATCTGGCTCTGGAAAAAGTACGCTTCTAAGATGTATAAATCTGCTTGAAAAGATTGATTCAGGTAAAATAACAGTTGAAGATGAAATAATGGTTTCAACAAATGAAGCAGGGAAAGCAATTTATGCCGATAAGAAAAGCTTAAGAAAAATACGCCTGAAAATAGGGCTGGTTTTTCAAAACTTTAATTTGTTTCCCCATTATAATGTCATGAAAAATATAACTGAGGCACCTGTAAGTGTTGCGGGTATTAACAAGGAAGAAGCTAAAAAAATTGCTCAAGAGCTATTGGTTAAGATGGGCCTTGAAGATAAAGCAACTGCATATCCCTGTAATCTGTCAGGTGGGCAATGCCAAAGGGTTGCTATAGCAAGGGCGCTTGCGCTAAATCCAGACGTTTTGTTCTTTGATGAGCCTACCTCTGCACTGGATCCTGAACTAACCTTGGAGGTTTTGAAGGTAATAAGAAAGCTGGCTCAAGAGCATATGACTATGGTAGTAGTAACTCACGAAATGAACTTTGCCAGAGAAGTAGCAGATAGAGTTATCTTTATGGATAATGGAGTTATAGTAGAAGAGGGAACACCAGAGGAGGTTTTTTCTAATCCCATTAATGAGAGAACAAAGCTGTTTATAAAGGGGTTTGAAAAATAATTTATAATAACTGATTTATTTAAAAATTTAACTAATCCAATAATAAGTTTATGCACCTACAATTTGTCTATTCAACTGAAAAAGGTAGTAAATTGTTGATATAGTATCGGACAAATATTATATAAGTTGTATGAATATCTGTATAATGGGCAAAATATCCCATATGCTTTTATAAAGTATAGTAAAACTATGCTTATACCTTATAGAGTCACGTAAATACAAAGCTTACTAATGTTTTTAAAGTGTAATGGGCTCTAGTATTGAATGATTTGTTGGGTATACGCAAAGTTTTATGGGGATAAGGCTAACGGAAATTAATACTACATTTAAAGGAGGTGCCGAGTCCATGTCAGTTCAGTCATTTAGTGTTGTGCAGAATGGGGACATGGACATTTTTATGGGAAAACTAGCAGGAACAAAGACTTCAGAAAATCTTGCAAGGGCGTTTGCAGGTGAATCACAGGCAAGAAACAGGTACACATTTTATGCAGAATATGCAAAGAACGAAGGACATAGAGCCCTTGAACAGCAGTTTTTACTGATTGCCGGTAATGAGCTGGCTCATGCAAAGGTATTTTATGATCTTTTGGTAGACGGTATGGGTAATGGTAATGTAAATGTAAATGTAGATGCAGGGTATCCATTTGAACTTGGAGATACTCTTTCAAATTTAAAGGCAGCAGCGGAGGGAGAGAAAGAAGAACACTCCATGATTTATCCATCGTTTGCAGATGTTGCTAAACAAGAAAACTTTCCTGCAATAGAAGCTGCTTTTAGAATGATAGCAAAAATAGAAAAAGAGCATGAACAAAAATTTAATCAGTTGAAAACTGAATTGGAACAGCAGACCTTATATCGGAAAACGCAACCTGTTCAGTGGATATGTACAAATTGCGGACACATACATCAAGGCACTGATGCTCCTATGATATGTCCTGTTTGCAAACATCCACAGGGATGGTTTGAGGTTAAAAATTAAAATAGCAATGAAAAATAAAACAACAAGTCATACTCTTAATAACAAAGTATGACTTGTTATTTTAGTACATAAAAAAGCAGATTCCAATATAATGAGTTAATACACCCAAGAAAACAAATATATGCCAGACCATATGATGATATTTAAAGCCCCTCTTAGCATAAATTGCTGCACCTACAGAATAAAAAATACCGCCTGTGAGAACTAGCCAAAACAAAGTGGCATTTGCCTTTTTGAAGAACAAAGGCATAAATATTATTATACTCCAGCCCATTATTAGATAAATTAATAAGGATATTTTAGGTATGGATTTTTTTGAAAGAGACTTATACAGAATTCCAAACAAAACCATTGCCCATTGAACAGACAATAATACGATAGCCTGCCATCCACCAATAACAGAGGCAGCTATCGGAGTATATGTACCTGCTATAGCAACATAAATAAAAATATGATCCATTATACGCATTACCTGCTTGTGTATAGTGTTATGTTCCATAACATGGTAGATAGTTGACATTAGAAACATTAGAAAAATACATATGCCGAAGATAGTTACACTTGCCACATCCACAAGCGTACCCTTGGTATATGCTGTTATGATTACAAAAGGAAAGGAGAACAACACAAGGAGTGCGGCTATACCATGTGTTAGAGCATTAGCAAGCTCTTCACCAAAACTTAATTCTATGATTTTGTTGGACATTTTTAACCCCCTGAAAGTAATATATTTGGCAAGCAGATGTCTGTTATATTATATTATGAATGAATTAATTACTCAACTTTCCCAGTTGAATTAATTATAAATTTACCATTAATGCCCACTGTTATCAATAAAATTTCATTTTGAATCTAGGCGTTATAAATAATGAGCGAAGTTTTAATTCATAATATATGTATAAGCTAAAGTAGAGAAATTTGTCTAAATTTTTTGCTTGTATTATATTAAAGTTTTAAGTTCTATATTATAATTGTAGTTATACCTGTATTTAGCATAAATGTATATTATAACATCGCTTCTAAGTTTGGAAATTTTGTCGTACTAGAGAAAAAATAAGTGTGCAAAATGTAAAATTGTGTTGATTATTTTACTTGATGATGTATAAATAATATAGTATTATATTATTTATGACCTGGTAATAAAAATAGTGTGTAGATATTATCTACTACATAAAGAGTTTTGGTTAAATGATTATCTTATGGTAATAAAATTATGTATTACAATTGTTTATTTTATAGAAATTTTAAATTATAGAATTCAAATTTCTGTCTGTAGCATAAAGATTTTTTAGCTAAAAGCCATTCATTTAAACTAAGAATACTGGATAAAAAACAAAATATAAATTAATTGCCAGATTTAATAAAAAATAATTAGGAGATTAAAATATGAATAAAAAGGGAGTTACATTATCAAATAAAAATGGCAGAAAAACTGTAATGGGTTTAGGCTATTATGAATGTACTCAGGTTGATAGCTTTAAAAAGTTAATTCACAATAGTATAAAAAAGTTTCAACATAAAGCAGCGTTCAAATTTAAAAGAGATAATACGATTGTTGAAAAAACTTATATTGAATTTGGCAATGAAATAAATGCACTTGGAACAGCATTGCACCATTTAGGCTTGAAGAACAAAAGAATTGCAGTAATTAGTGAGAATAGGTATGAGTGGGCTTTGAGCTTTTTTGCAATAGTAAATGGAACAGGTATTGCAGTTCCATTGGATAAGCATCTTCCTCAAACTGAAATTGAGAATCTAATAAACAGAGGCGAGGTTGATGCAATATTCTACAGCAGTCATTTTAATAAAGAAATGCTTGAGCTTTCAAAAAAGAATGTGGGTATAAAACAATTTATTTGTATGGACAGGCTTGACCAAGACTATCCTTCTAATTTTGCAGATATACAAACACTGCTTGAAAAGGGTAAGGTACTACTGGAAAAAGGGGATAATAGTTTTGCTGCTACAGAAATTAACACTGAAGAGCTATCGGTTCTGCTTTTTACTTCAGGTACTACAAGTATGGCAAAAGGAGTAAAGCTCAATCAGAGAAATATATGCTCTAATGTTAGCTCTATTACATCAATGCTTAAGGTATATCCTTCAGATGTACATTTATCGATTTTGCCCTTGCACCATACTTTTGAATTGTCAGCAGGAATGGTTTTTATGATTAACAATGGAGTATGTATTGCTTATTGTGAAGGCATAAAGCATATAGCAAAGAATCTGAAGGAATTTAATGTCACCGTACTTGTTGTAGTACCTGCAATTCTTGAAGCAATCTATAAAAAGGTACAAGAAGGTATAAGAAAGTCCGGTAAAGAAAAAATAGTAAGAAGCTTAGGCAAAATATCAAATGCCTTGCTAAAAATGAAATTAGATTTACGCAGAACCTTATTTAAGAAAATTTTGGCACAAATAGGGCCTGATTTAAGGCTCGCAGTTACAGGTGCTGCTCCGATAGACAAGGAAGTTGTAAATGGCTTTGGTATGCTGGGATTAAACGTAATTCAGGGTTATGGATTAACGGAAACATCACCTGTAGTTGCCTTAAATAATGATTTTTACAATAAAGCGGGTACAATAGGCCAGCCAATGAAAGGTATAGAATTAGCTATAGACAAACCTGATGAAAATGGCATGGGTGAGATTATTACCAGAGGTTCAAATATTATGATGGGGTATTACCAGGATGATAATGCGACAGAGGAAGCAATAGACAGTGAAGGCTGGTTTCATACTGGAGATTTAGGTTTTATAGATGACGAAGGCTTTATAACTATAACTGGCAGAGCAAAGTCAATGATTGTGCTTAATAATGGAAAAAAAGCATTTCCAGAGGAATATGAGATGTTGCTGAATAATATTGACGGAGTAAAGGAATCGTATGTATGGGGGAATACCGCACCTGATGGGGATATTCAAGTTTGTGCAAAACTGGTACTTGATAAGAGTATATTAAAAGAAAAGCTGGAAGTTGTACCTAGTGATACTGAACTTGCAGATATGCTTCAGAGGGAAATTAAAAAGATAAATCAGGAAATGCCTCAATATAAAATAATCAGATACTTTGTTATTAGCTATGAGGAGCTGGTAAAGACAACTACCTTGAAAATTAAGAGGCCTATAGAATATAAAAAGATAACTGATTTGCAAGATAAATTAAATACTAATATGAGAAAAATTAGCGGAATAAATATAGATAACGCTATTTAATTTTCAGCTATTTAACATAGATAATTAACTTAGTCTTAGGGTGTTTGCTGAAATCATTGTAATCATTCAGCAAGCTTTTTCACCTAACTAATTTGCGATTTTTAACCCAACTTTCCATTGATTAGTATGGACAATTATAATTCAAAAAACTTAATATAAAGGAGAATGTCTGTTTATATTTACTAAAAACAATGTTAAAATAAGCATAGTTAAAATAACAAAAAAAATAGGAGGAATTGATTATGAAGAAAATACTGGCAATAGTGTTGGCTCTTACTTTTGTATGTACTATGTTAGCAGGTTGCGGAGGTACTGCAGGCGGAGGATTTGAAATTGCGCTTATCACTGACAAAGGAAATATAGATGATAAATCCTTTAATCAAGGCTCATGGGAAGGTGTAGTTGACTTTGCAAGAGAGAACAATGTTACTCATAAGTATTATAAACCTGAAGAAGATTCAGATGCTGGTTACCTTGCAGCTATTGACTTAGCTGTTACTGGTGGAGCAAAAGTAATTGTAACGCCTGGTTTTTTGTTTGAGGTTCCAGTTTATGAAGCACAGACAAAGTATCCAGAAGTTAAATTCATACTTTTAGATGGTGAGCCACATGCTGCTGGCAGCTCTGATGTAGTTGCAAAAGAAAATGTAGCAAGTATTAAGTACTCTGAACAAGAGCCAGGTTATCTTGCTGGTTATGCTGCAGTTGCTGATGGATATAAAAAGCTTGGCTTTATGGGAGGTATGTCTGTTCCTGCTGTTCAAGCTTATGGATATGGATATTTGCAAGGAGCTGAGGCGGCTGCAACAAAATTAGGGCTTGCAGATGGAGCAATTTCAGTGACTTATCACTATACAGGAGACTTTGCTGAAACTGATACTAATAAAGCTACAGCTAAAACAATGTATCAAGAAGGTACAGAAGTAATATTTGCCTGCGGTGGTTCAGTAGGTAAGAGTGTTATGGCAGCCGCTGCTGAAGCAGGAAAAAAGGTTATTGGTGTTGATACTGACCAAAGATATGACAGCGAAACAGTTATTACTTCTGCAATGAAGAGTCTTGGTGGTTCTGTTAAGCAAGTACTTGAGGCTATTTATAAAAACAACAACTGGTCAGCTTATGCAGGAAGAACCACATATTTGGATGCTTCTAACAACAGTATAGGTCTTCCTACAGTAGTAATTGGGGATGAAAAAGCTGATGCTTTTGATAGATTTAAAACTTTCAAAAAAGCTGATTATGATGCGTTATATAAATCACTTACTGATGGTTCAGTAGAAATTACTCGTACAATAAATGTGGCAGATCCCAAAGGTGTTGCAACAGCTGATGAACTTGTTTCAAGCCTTAATCTGAAAAAGGTTACTGTTACAGTAAGATAATAAATTTGATATATTAATCTGAGCGCTTATAACTCGGAAACTAGATGCTATAATAAGTGCCGATTAATAGAAGGGAAAGGCAGCAGCCTTTCCCTTCTATATATGCAATGTATTTAATAAATAAATCTTAGAATACAAATTTCCATACGTTGACAAATTGATTTTCTAGCCATGTCAGGTCAAAAAACATCGCTAAAATTGATAGATGATGATAAAATCAGATTATACAGTTATTATTCTAAAGGAATTAAGTTCTGATTAAAAAACTATTATAGGTAGAGGGGATTATTGGTGGAAGAATATATCATTGAAATGCTTAATATTACAAAAGAATTCCCTGGTATTATTGCCAATGATAATATTACACTGCAATTAAAGAAGGGCGAAATCCATGCTCTGCTTGGAGAAAACGGTGCAGGGAAGTCAACTCTTATGAGTGTACTTTTTGGTTTGTATCAGGCGGAAAAAGGCGAAATTAAAAAAAATGGCATGCCTGTAAAAATAAATAATCCAAATGATGCAAATGCTTTGGGAATTGGTATGGTTCATCAGCACTTTAAGCTTGTTGAGAATTTTACTGTTCTTGATAATATTATTTTAGGTATTGAGCCGAACAAAATGGGCTTTTTGCAGAGAAAAGCTGCAAAAGAAAAAATTCTAAAGCTTAGCGAACAATACAGGCTCAAGGTAACTCCTGATGCACTAATTGAGAAAATTTCCGTTGGTATGCAGCAGCGTGTTGAAATAATAAAAATGCTGTATCGTGAAAATGATATCTTGATTTTTGACGAGCCTACTGCAGTTTTAACGCCTCAGGAAATTGATGAGCTTATATCAATAATGAGGGGGTTTGCTAAGGAAGGAAAGTCAATATTGTTCATAACTCATAAATTAAACGAGATTATGGCAGTTGCAGATAGATGCACGGTATTGAGAAAAGGTAAATGTATTGGAACTGTGGAAATAAAGGATACTACTAAGGAAGAGCTTTCAAAGATGATGGTAGGAAGAGACATAACCTTTAAGGTAGAAAAAAGAGAAGCAAAGCCTGGTAAGGTTGTACTTTCTGTTAAAAATGCTTCAGTTCAGTCTAAGTCACATAAAGGGAATGTAGTTAAGGATGTCTCTTTTGATGTAAGGGCAGGCGAAATAGTTTGTCTTGCAGGAATTGAGGGAAATGGACAGACAGAGTTTGTTTCTGCACTTACCGGACTTGAAAGATATTCATCCGGCTTAATAACTCTTTGTGGTAAGGATATTACAAAGTCAAGTATTCGTTCTCGTTCACGAGCAGGAATGAGCCATATACCTGAGGATAGACATAAGCATGGTTTGGTACTTGATTATTCATTAGAAGAAAATCTTGTGCTTCAGAGCTATTGGAAGCCTAAATTTCAACATTTCAAATTTATTAAAAGAAATGAAGTACGCTCCTATGCTGAAAAACTTATAAATCAATATGATGTACGAAGTGGACAAGGTCCAATTACTATTGCTCGCAGTATGTCTGGTGGAAATCAACAAAAAGCAATTATAGCTCGTGAAATTGACAAGGAGCATGAATTGCTTGTTGCAGTTCAGCCAACAAGAGGTCTGGATGTAGGGGCTATTGAATACATTCATAAACAGCTCATTTCCATACGTGATGCTGGTAAGGCAGTATTACTGGTATCTCTTGAGCTTGAAGAGGTTATGAATGTAAGTGACCGCATTCTTGTAATGTATGAGGGGGAAATAGTTGGTGAGCTTAATCCAAAAGAAGTTTCAGTTCAAGAGCTTGGCCTCTACATGTCAGGAGCAAAACGTAATACAGCAAAGGAGGTAAAAAATGCAGAATAATACTGTTTCTTCCTCAAAAGCATTTAGTTTAAAGAAACTTACAAGCAGCAAAGGTTTTTCGGCATTTACAGCTGCATTACTTGCTATTTTGATGGGTCTTATTTTTGGATTTATTATTATGCTAATAGCAAGCCCTGCTAACTCAATTGCTGGCTTTCAGATGGTTTTACTGGGAGGGCTCAATAGAATTGGAGATGTGTTCTATTTTGCAACTCCTATATTAATGACGGGTCTCTCTGTAGGCTTTGCATTCAAAATGGGCTTGTTTAATAT
>JAEWZA010000002.1 GCA_023395575.1 Bacillota bacterium | reverse complement strand
CAGTATATTTTTTCACCTGATATGAAGTTTACAACATGGAGAAAGCTTTGGATTGCTTTAGCTGAAGCTGAAAAGGAGCTAGGCTTAAATATTACTGATGCACAGATTGAACAACTAAAAAGCAATGTTGATAATATTAATTATGAAGTTGCTGAAAAGTATGAAAAACAGTTCAGACATGATGTAATGTCCCATGTTCATGCATATGGTGAGCTTTGCCCAGATGCAAAGGGTATTATTCACCTTGGTGCTACATCCTGCTATGTTGGTGATAACACAGATGTAATAGTCATGAATGAGGGATTAAAGCTTCTCAGAAATAAGTTGCTTATTCTTATAAAAAAGCTTTCTGATTTTGCACTAGAGTATAAAGCTATGCCTACTTTAGGCTATACTCATTACCAACCAGCACAGTTAGTTACAGTTGGAAAGAGAGCTTGTTTGTGGATTCAGGAACTTCTAATGGATTTAGAGGATTTAGACCATGCTCTTAATAATATGAAGCTTTTGGGTTCAAAGGGCACAACAGGGACTCAAGCTAGTTTTCTAAATTTATTTGATGGTGATCATGAAAAGGTTAAAAAGCTTGAAGCATTGATTGCTGAAAAAATGGGCTTCAAAAAGGTATTTGCAGTTTCAGGGCAAACATATCCCAGAAAGCTTGACAGTAGAGTTTTAGGTGTGTTAAGTGCGATTGCACAGAGTGCATATAAGTTTGGAAATGACATGAGACTCCTTCAAAGCATGAAAGAGATGGAGGAGCCATTTGAAGAGAAGCAGATTGGTTCATCTGCAATGGCATATAAACGAAATCCAATGAGATGTGAGAGAATTTGTTCTCTTGCAAGATATGTTATTATAGACGCAATAAATCCTGCTATAACAGCTTCAACACAGTGGTTTGAAAGAACCCTTGATGACTCAGCTAATAAGAGAATCTCTATACCAGAGGCTTTTCTGGCTACAGATGCTATTTTAAATATATATATTAATGTTGCAAGCGGTTTTGTTGTTTATCCAAAGGTAATTGCAAAGCACGTAATGGAAGAGCTACCATTTATGGCAACTGAAAATGTTATGATGGAAGCGGTAAAACGTGGCGGAGATAGACAGGAGCTACATGAGCAGATTAGAACTCATTCTATGGAGGCAGGCAAAAGAGTTAAGGTTGATGGAGAATCAAATGATTTAATAGAAAGAATTGCAAAGGATTCTATGTTTGGAATGTCTCTTGAGGAGCTCAATTCTGTACTTGAACCAAAGCACTATATTGGTAGATGTGCAGAGCAGGTAGAGGAGTTTATTGAAAATGAAGTGAACAAAATACTAGCTGCTGCTGATGTAACTGATATTGTGGTGGATTTGAAGGTTTAAGCTTTCTTGAATTATTATTACTCCAACATTAATTGATTAGTATGAACACCTGTAATACATATTTGACAAATGCTAAATGGTAGCATACCATTGATGTGTCGGAACCGATAGAAATTTTCTATTGAAAATAAGCATAATGTCTTATATAATTAAGCATATATTAAAGATAGGATGTCATTACATCATCCTATCTTTTGATTTATTTGTGAGGTGGGCAAATGATAAATAAATTTAGTAATATCCCATTATATCTACAATTAAAGGACTTAATACTAGACAAAATAGAGAGGAATGAATACCCTCCAAATACTCAGATACCTTCTGAACAGGATTTATGTGAAATTTACGATATCAGCAGACCAACCGTTAGGCAAGCAATAAGTGAGCTGACAAGCAGTGGATTCCTATATAAAGAGAAGGGAAAAGGAACTTTTGTTTCTGGTAAGAAGAAAATAATTGATATTAAAAACTTTAATGGTTTCACCGATTCTATTCTGGATTGCAAATCTCCAGCTGAGAAAAACATTATTGAAATTAATGTTATTGAGAGTTCTTCTGTTGACATATTAAACACTATATTCAATTACAATACAAGTATGCCGGTAGCAGAAATTAAATATTTGTCATATATTGACAATCAGCCTAATTCTGTGTATTCCTTCAATAAATCCTACATACCTGTCAATTCATTTCCAGATATTGTAACTCAACTGAAGGAGGGCAAATCTTCACTTGACATATTAAGAGGGAAATATCCATTAATTCCTGACAAGAGCAAAAGTATATTAGATGTGATTTTTGCTGATAATATTGATTCTTCAATACTAAGAGTTCAGCCTGGACAGCCCTTGATAAGGATTCAAAATAATTTGTATTCAAAGAGTGGGCAATGTGTAGAATATGTATGTTCAAAGTATAGAGCAGACAATTGCAGAATTCTGTTTGAAGGAAACAAGCCAGTTTAAAATCAATACTAATTCAACAAATATATTGGGAGTAATCCATTTAGGTTAGTTTGTACGGAGGTACCAGTAAACTAGTAATATATTTTCATTGCAAGGTTAATAAAATAATTAGCATAACGTGTTAAATTAGACTAAATAGCATATTTATATTTTGGAGGCTATATTTTTTATGGGTTCATATTATTTAAAGAAAAACAAAAGATATAAAAGGAGAAGGGCTCTTGTTGCTGTAATAACTGTTTCTTGTATAATTGCTGCATTTATGGGTGGATATTTATTATCAAAAAAATTTGATTCTGATAACTCAAATCAAATAGCTGCTCAAACAAATACAACAGCTGGAGTAGAAACATCATTAGAAGGAAACTCTTCACCATCTACAGATATAGTTACAACAGACACAGCTCAGACAGCTAGCAATTCAACTGCTGCAACACCAGTTAATACAGATATCAATACAGTGAAAACAAAGGATCATGGAGTTTTACCTAAGGTTGGAACAGTACCAAAAAGCGGGAAAATGGAGGAGCTAAAAAAGCTCATTAACGATTATATTTCTAAGCTGCCTGGTAAATATGGAGTTACCTTTATAGACCTTGCTACTGGAGAAATGGTAAATGTTAATGACAAGATAGAATACATTGCAGCTAGTACATCAAAGCTACCAATAAATGTACTATTGTATAAAAATATTGAAGCAGGCAAAATAAATATGGAAGACAAATTAGTTTACAAGCAAGAGGACTTAGAATATGGTACTGGGGTTATAATCAGTTCGCCATATGGAACAGAATACACTGTTAGGGAAACCTCAAGGCTTTCAATTCAGAAATCTGACAATTGTGGAGTTAACATGCTTATCAGACTTTTGGGTATTGAGAATGTTCGAAATTATATCGATGAAGTGGGTGGTCAGGTTCATTACGGAAAAACTCATCGCTCCTGTCCTTATGATATGGCTCAAATTGCTCAGGATTTATACAAATTATATTTGAATAATGAAGAAGTCTATGGTGAACTAATAAACTACATGGAAACTACCGATTGGAAAGACAGAATAGATGCAAAGCTGCCTCCAGATGTGAAAGTAGCTCATAAAATAGGTAATCAGACATCCACTAGAAACGATGTTGGAATTGTTTTTGCAACTCATCCATATGTTCTGTCGGTAATGAGTGATAATGTAAACATAGATGCAGCAACAAGGGCTATTGCCGATTTGTCAAAGTTAATTTATGATTTTGAGGAGGAATATGCTAAATAAATTCAACGTTCTCTCACTGATGCTATAGAATTTTCATGTGGGAAAGTTGAATAACTACTAAATAAACAGACAATATAATTTGTTTTGGGTATAATTAGTTGTGACAAAAATGTCCCCCAATTTCTATAAGTGTTGGGTACCGCTTTGGTTTGGCATTATAATATTACTGGTTAAAATTTAAGGAGGCAACAAATTTTAATGGATGGCTTTTTGCTTTACTTTACTCAAAATATAATTCATGGGAATCCTGTTTTCACGTATATATTTATTTTTATATCTGGCGTACTTCAGTTGATTTTTCCTCCGTTTCCATCTGATGTTATTATTGTAATCGAAGGTTATTTAACAACTGTTGGAAGTAATTATGGTTTCTTTTCTGTATTTATTATTTCAGTACTTGGAAGTATTGTAGGTTCTTTTATTGTATACTTGTTTGGATATAAAAAGGGAAGTGAAGTACTAAGGTATAAGATTGTTCTTAAATACATTAATGAAAAGCACATTAAGAGATCAGAAAAGGTTTTTCATAAGTATGGGAAATATGGATTGATATTAAGTAAATTTATTCCTGGAACTAGCTCAATTATGGTGTTATTCTCTGGTGTTTTTAAGGTAAAAAGAAGAATATATTTTCCTTATATTATATTTTCCATTTTTTTGCAGCAGTTTATTTATCTTTTAATTGGAAGAATAATAGGTCATAATGTAGAGCAGGTCAAGCAATTTTTTTCAATCTTTAATTTAGTTGTAATAATTATTGTGGTAGTTTTAGCAATTTTAATTTTTATTCTTTATAAATGTAGAAAATCTAAAAAAGTTAAACCTGAAAATTGTAAATAAAAAACTATAGTGTTGAATAAACATTATAGTTACTGGTCCACAATTGTAGATGTTCATACATATCTGGAATGTTTGTTGGGAAAACAGAAATTCTGTTATCATGGTTGGCGGAACAAAAAATAGCAAAAAAATACAACTCTATACAAAATTCTCAAATATCCTTGAGTATATACAAAAATATGCTATAATTATTTTAATATTAAATACAAGATTGCATTAGTTTGATGGTTTTAATAATGGTCAAAAAGTATGCAAATTCCGGGTATTTGATAGTTTCACTATTTATTTGATTTTAAACCTAAGTTATGATTTAGTGATGATTTTTGCATAATCTTGACAGTATTTCACTTATAGGGAATTGAGGTATGTCTATGAACAGTGTACAAAAAGTTATTCTTCCAGTAAATTATCCTCCTATTACTTCCTGGCAATGGCATGCATCTTTGTTTTCAATATTGGCAAATGATGAGTTTGCGTTAGAATGGATATATAGTAATTACACTCAAATAAGATGCTATCCAGAAATAGATATGATTACAGGTAACAAAATTTACATGTTTGATTTTATTCCAGGTGATAGTTCTCTTAAGGAATGTCCGTATTTGTTATCAGAAATAATAACTCAAGAGCAGATTTTAGCCTATTCAAAGGATATTTTATCTTTCCTGTTAAAAACTTTGGACTTATCCTACTATATTTTTGGTATCTGTGATGAAACGGATATGTTAAATAGAGGACGCAGAATTCTACATCAATTATTTATTTATGGTTATGATTTAGAAAGTCAAGTTTTTCATGTTGGAGATTTTACTTTTACAGGTAAGTATTCTTATACCACTGTGTCATTTGACAAGGTTGTGAATGGTTTTTTAAATGTTCAGCCCGGTGAGGATTTTGTTTTCAATCATAATTATAAGGGTATGCGTGGTCTGTATCTAATTAAAAAGAATACTGATGAAAAATACTATAGTTTTGATAGTGAATTAGTAAAAAGGACATTAAACGAATATATCAATGGTAGTAATACTAAGGCTCATTTTTGGCAAATGAGAAACAATTTCAGTTCTAATAGTTATGGTATAAACATATATGATGGAATTATTGATCAGATTAATTTGCTTGAAGAGGGAGCAAACACTTGGTATGATTATCGTCCATTTCATATAACCTATGATCATAAAACATTAATGGAAAATAGGCTTAAATATATGATGGAAAATAAATATATACCATTTGATTCTGAAATTATTTTAAAATATGGTTTGGTAAAAAATGCAATGTTAAAAGCTAGAAATACATTCATAAAAGCCAATGTTACAAAAGATACTGGAATGTTAAGCAAAATAAAGTTATATATATCAGAGGCTAAAGATAGGGAGTTTGAGATATTATCACATGTTGAAAAGTTGATTACCATCGACTAGATATCCGATGATGAAAAACGTGAAATATTAAATATCAACAGTAAACTACTTAAATAGTACTCCTGTGCAGTATATATCTATGGCTTGCTTACAAAATTGACGCTGAACTAATTGCGGTGAAGAACAAGCACTTTTGCCGACTATATAACACTCTACATCCTGTCTCAGGTCAATATTTACAGCTACAATACTTGTTCATCACATACTACTTTTAGCAATAAGACTTAGGCATACGGAAAATGATTTTATTTAATAATTATATTTAAAATTAAAAGAGCGCAACCCATAATATGGATATACGCTCTTTTAATTTTGAATTCATTTTTAGTTGATATTGATTTGCAAAAATAATCATAAATAAATTACCAGCCTAGAACCTCTGTCATTTTTGCAGCATATCTCTTACCAAAAGTAACTTGTGAATCATGGTTAAAATGCAATCCCCATGAATCAGCAGGGTCACCTGATAAACCACTTGCTGAAATAACATGACAGTTCTTTATAACTGAAGGTAACTTGTTTACTAATGTATTGTGGCCTGCACAACCACCACTATATAGAAGCTCACCTGCTAGAACTGGAATATCACCTAGACCTAAATCTTTCTTGATATCAGTTATCAAAGTATTTACCTTGTTAGGCCAATCAGCTTGTCCGTTATTTGAACAGCCTTGGTGGAATAGTATTCCATCAATAATTCCGCCCTTTGCCTGTGCCAGCTTTGCACGCTCAATAATCCAGTTGTATTTAGTTCCACCAGATTTCATAAAGGTCTCGATTTTTTCACCACTGATTGCACATGGGATTAGACCAATAGTATCCTGTTCAGGAAGCTCGTTAATAATTGTTTTAGCAAACCAATCTCCAGGACCAATTGCATTTGCCCAAGACTCATGGAGTGGTGGAACTGCTACACCCCAAGTATTATTATAGTAGCCTAATGATAGTATACGTGGATTTGTAACCTTATCAGATGCCTGAGCTGCAGGCCATCCTGCCATATTGGACTGACCAAGTAATAAGAAACAATGGAACTTAGGCTCAACAGGTTGTGTTCCAGTATCAGCTGGGAATTTGTCAATCAGACCTAATAAATATTGTTTAATAATTCCCAAATCAAGTGCGTTAATTGCCCCATCAGCATCTACATCTGCTGCTTTAGGATTGGAAACATCCTTTGTACCAAGCAATTGCATTTTAACTGCTGCAAAATCTAATGCATCTACTGCTCCATTAGAATCAGCGTCCCCATACAGTATTGTGGTAGCAGCAGTTACGTCGTTTGTTTGAGCACTAAAACTAAAGAAAGTCATAATCAATGCTACTACCACCAATAGGCATACTCCTTTTTTCATGCAAAAACCTCCCATTAAGTTATTTTAATTTGCTAAGAAATAATTTTCAATCTTAACAAATATTTCAATACATTACCTAATATAAATAATTCGAAAGTAAGAACTTTTATTAGTTGGTTTATAAAAGATTAATTATTGTTGAAAATAAGCTCAAAATATAATAAGATGGATACATTAATAAAAGCCATTTATAAAAATAGGTGAAGAAGGCGTATGAACAATAATGGAGTAAATAGTATTGAAGTAAAAAAAATTAATAGACAAACAATATATAAGTTTTTGTATAGGCATGAGCCCATAGCTATTCAAGAAATTGCATATACATTAAATATGAGCTTACCGACTGTTACTCAAAATATTAAAGAACTATATGAACGAGGGCTAGTTATAAAAACTGGCCTATTTGAGTCAACAGGTGGGAGAAAGGCTAAAGCTATTTCTTATAATAGCATTGCCCGTTATGCAATAGGTCTTGATGTAACTCGAAATCATATTGGTGCCGTGTTAATTGACTTAAGTGGAAAAGTCATAAAAAACGAAAGACGTCAGTTTCCTTTTGTAAACTCAAAAGAGTACTTTAAAGGTGTTGGCAGTTTTGTTCAAGAATTTATTCAAGATTACAACATAAACACAGATGATATTTTAGGAGTTGGAATAGCATTGCCTGCTATTATATCACCTGACAGAGAGACTGTAAGCTATGCATCAGTAATTGACTTTAAAGGTGGAAAGGTTAGTGCCTTTTCTGAGTATATACCTTATCCTTGTGTATTTAGCAATGACGCCAATGCAGCAGGTTTTGCAGAAATGTGGGGCGATGAAACCTTTGAAAATGTAGTTTATTTATCCTTAAATAATTCTGTTGGAGGCTCAATCATCATAAAGAAAAATATTTATGAGGGATATAATAATAGAAGTGGTGAGTTTGGTCATATGACAATTATACCAAACGGTAGAGCTTGTTATTGTGGCAAAAAGGGCTGTGTTGATGCATATTGCTCAGCAAAACTTTTATCTGATAGTACCAATGGAAATATCGCTGAATTCTTTAGACTACTTTCTACTGGAAATAGACAGCAGAGGATTATTTGGGAGGAATATATTTCACATCTTGTGATTGCTGTTAATAATCTCAGAATGTTGTTTGATTGCAATGTTATTTTGGGAGGATATGCTGGGGCTTATATGGATGAATATATAGCTGAGTTAAGAGAATTGGCTTCTAAATACAATACATTTGAAGTTAGTGGAAATTATCTGAAAGTTTGTAAATATAAGTTAGAGACTACTGCAGTTGGTGCAGCTTTGATACTTGTAGAAGATTTTATAAAAAATGTATAATGCAAAAAATACCAATTAATTCTATTTATATTTTTTAAATACAATAAAGTATATTGGATAGACTAAATGTTAAAGAACAAAACATTTAGTCTATTTTTTTGTATTATTTTTTAGGTATTAACTAGCAATGTAAAAGCAATGTAAAATAATTATTCTGTATAAGTTTGTAAAATAAGTTTTTTATAACCTGTATAGTTTGTGCTTTTAGATTAGTTTATGCAGCATGAAGAAATTAGTAATAACGCATAATTATTGTAATAATATTTTTGATTGTTAGTTGATTTTGCGGATTTTTGTGCAAATGGTCTAAAAATGTTGAAAGATATCAAAATAATATATTGACATTTACTATATTGTAGATATAATTATACTTAATAAAAATGATTTATAAAAGTCTTAAAGAAAATGTTCTAAATAACACTACATTATTCAAGAAATGTTACAGGAGAAGGAAATGGAAAATAATATTAAACTCAGAGTTTCAAAAATTGAAAAATCCTTTCCAGGAGTAAAGGCTCTTGATAAGATTGATTTTACTGTTAAAAAGGGCTCTGTTCATGTTTTATGCGGAGAAAATGGTGCAGGAAAATCAACACTAATGAAAATCATAAATGGCATATATCAACCCGATAGCGGTCAGATATTCATTGACGAGAAGCCTGTTAAGATTAACAATCCCATTCAAGCCAGAAGTCTTGGTATTTCAATGATATTTCAAGAAATGAATTATGTTCCTGAAATGACAGTTGAGGAAAATATATTTCTTGGAAATCTACCAGTAAACAAATTTGGGAGTGTTGATTGGAAACAAGTAAGAAAACGTGCTACTGAACTATTAAGGCTTGAGAATTTACCCTATTCACCAACTACCTTATTGAAAGATTTAACTGTATCAGATATCCAAATGTTAGAAATAATAAAGGCTATTTCCTATAAATCAGATATTATCATTATGGATGAGCCTACTTCAGCAATAACTCTTAAAGAAGTAGAAAAGCTGTTTGTCAAGATTAGAGAGCTGAAGGCAAGAGGCGTAAGCATAATCTATATTTCACATAAATTGGATGAAATATTTCAGATAGCTGATGAAATAACAGTCTTTAGAGATGGAACAGTTGTAGAAAGCCATCCTAAGGAAGAATTGGATATTGAAACAGTGATTGCTTTGATGGTTGGACGTAAGCTCACAAATACCTATCCAAAAGAAGAGGTAAAACAGGGAGAGAATTTACTCCAGGTTCAGAAACTAAATAGTAAAAGTGTTTTCAATAATGTAAACTTTCATGTAAAAAGAGGAGAAATAGTTGGGTTTGCAGGCCTAATGGGTGCAGGACGAACTGAAGTAATGAGAGCCTTATTTGGACTTGATCCTATAACTTCTGGTTCTGTGAAAATTAAGGGCAAGGAAGTTACAATCAAAAATGTAAGAGAATCCATTAATAATGGACTGGTAATGCTTTCTGAGGATAGAAGAAGATATGGAATTATACCTGTTAGGTCAGTTAAGGAAAATACTACTTTGTCCTTCTTACAGAAGGTATTTTATAAAATGATCTATCATCAAAAGGTCGAGAAAAATATAGTTAATGATATGTTTACAAAAATGAGGGTTAAAACACCAACACTTGATACTACAATACAGTCCTTAAGCGGAGGAAATCAACAAAAGGTAGTGCTGGCAAAATGGATGATAAGAAATCCTGATATATTAATTCTTGATGAACCAACAAGGGGTATTGATGTAGGAGCTAAATTTGAAATATATAAGCTCATGACAAACTTAGTTAAAGAGGGTAAGGCTGTCATAATGGTATCTTCTGAATTGCCTGAGCTAATAGGTATGTGTGATAGGATATATGTTATGGCAAAAGGAACTATAACCGGTGAAATTGAAAGAAAAGACTTTTCTCAGGAGCTTATAATGAAATATGCTACCGGAACACTAATATCTAATGAGGTGAAATAAAATGAGTTTACAGAAAAATAATGTTTTGAGTACAGTAACAAAAAAATATAGTATTTTCATGATCCTGTTTGTATTATTTATTATTTGCTCTCTAGCAAATCCTAACTTTCTAACAGCAAATAACCTAACTAATATTTCTAGGCAATTGGCAGTAACAACTATATTGGCATTTGGACAAACCATGCTTATTATAAGCGGTATGCTTGACCTTTCACAAGGATCTGTACTTGCACTATCGGGAGTATTTGCTGTTTCAACATATAAAGCAACAGGTTCCCTTATTCTATCAATAATTGTGGGAATTATAACAGGTGTTGTATGTAACTTTATTAATGCCATAATGGTAAGTTCCTTAAAAACTCCTCCCTTCATTGCTACTTTAGCAATGCTGACAATGGCAAGGGGAGTAGCTCTACTGTTTACAGAGGGACAAAATATACTGCAGTTGGGTGATTTCATAGTATTTGGTCAAGGTTCATTAGGAGTAATTCCTATTCCAATAATTTTTCTAGTAATAATAGCAATTATCACTTGGTATATTTTACGTCATACTAGGTTTGGACGTTCTCTATATGCTGTTGGTGGTAATGAAGAAGCCTCTGTTGCTTCTGGAATAAATGTTTCAAGGGTTAAATATAAAGCATTTATTATTAATGGAGTATTTGTAGGAATTGCTGGAGTACTATTTATGTCACGTGTAAATGCTGGTCTTCCTAATGGCGCTGTTGGCTTTGAGATGACTGCTTTAACTGCAGCTATCATTGGTGGTACAAGCTTCTCAGGTGGTATTGGTTCTGCAGCAGGGACATTAGCCGGTGCTTTTATAGTTGGTTTCTTAGACAACATAATGAATTTGACAAACGTAGATTCCTATATGCAGCAAATTGTTAGAGGTGCAATAATTGCATTGGCAGTTATTTATGATATTCAATCAAAGAATCGCAGAACAAAGAGTGCTATGGGTAGAATTGAGGATAAAGAAAAAAAAGCTGAAAAAGCATAAAAGTTGTAAAAAAATAGTTTTAAGAATTCCGTCAGTATTAAACAGGATACCTGTTTATATATAATATTAAAAGAAAAGGATGGTAATTTATGAAAAAGAAACGTATAAGTTTAATTTCAATGCTATTAGCAATAGTTTTACTAGCAGCATGTGGAACAACAGGAACAGATACTAATGACACAGCTAATAAC
>JAEWZA010000022.1 GCA_023395575.1 Bacillota bacterium | reverse complement strand
CCGTATAACACAAGACATGCTGTCTTGATATTATACTCACAGCTACATCGTATAGCTATGTCTGCTACAATACTTGTTCTTCACCTACTATTTCTAGCATCAATTTCTAACCGAGCTTCGCAATTAGATATATATCGCACTCGCGTACTATTTCTTGCAATAAGGCCTCAGTATACATAAAATTTTGTTTTGCAACATGGATTTCTATGTCTTATACTTTGAACATATCTATTTCTAGGTTTAATGTATTAACTAAATGATCCAATTCATCTGCTGTTCTTGCCACCTCTTCCATTCCCGCAAGTTGTTCCTGAGTTGTAGCAGAAACCTGTTGTGTTGATGCAGAAGTTTCTTCTGAAGTTGCAGAGATATCCTCCATAATTGCTAATATCTCATCTTTACTATAAACCATTTTATTATTTAATTCTGCAATTTCCCTGATTTCACAGGCTAATTTGCTAATGGTTTCTGAAATATCACTAAATATGCGTTGTGCTTCGTCAATCCCTAGCATATTTCCAATTATGAAAATCGCCAGGGACTTTTTATATTTTCTGTTAGACTCTTATGTATAGCTTCTAATTTTAATTATTGAAGTTCTATGCTAAAAAAGTCTGAATATTCTCTTTTATTTTCACTATTATTTTCCATCATTTGTTTCGAAACCTTCTCCAAGCACTTCGTGGACTTCTGCTAGAATCATAAATGCATTTTTATCTACTTCTAGTACAATTTGTTTTAGTTGTTGAATCTGGGTTCTTGCCAATACACATAGCAGCACCTCTTTATCCTTTCCCGAGTAAACACCTCTTCCTTTTAATTCGGTTACTCCCCTATCCAATTCAAACATAAGCCTCTTCGATATTTCATCTTGGCGCTCGGAAATAATAAGCACAGCTCTAGAGTAATCAACCCCTGCAACCATGGCATCTATTACTTTAGTAGTTATAAACAAACTTACCAATGAATATAGACCAATTAAAATACTATTAAATGCAATAACAGCAAATAAAATTATTAATGCATCTAACCATAAAATCAATTGCCCTATTGTCATATTTTTGAATATTTTATTCAGAAGCTTTGCAGCTAATTCTGTTCCTCCCGTGGTAGCGTCCATTTTTAATACAATACCAAGTCCAATACCACTTATAAATCCACCAATTATGCTATAAAGCAATATGTCTGGTCTGGATACCAAGTAAGTACTATCTACTAGAAGGTTTTTAGCAATATCAAACAAATATGCTTCAGTTAAATCTATAATAACAGATAGTACTATCGTGCCATACAAGGTTCTAAAGAAGAACTTTTTACCTATAATTTTGTAGCCTAGTAAAAATAACGGAATGTTTATTGCCAGCATTGTAATCCCAACAGGTAGCTTTTCATTGCTTATATAAAATAATACCGTAGCTAGTCCGCTTAACCCACCCGGTGCAATTTTATAAGGAACAAGGAATATATTAATAGCTAGTGCAGTGATTCCAGCTCCTATTGTTATTAAAGTGTATGCTTTTAAAAATTGTAATATTTTCTTTATTTTGATCATATTAACCTCCACTAAAACTATCGCATAAAAATTTGATAAACTAGCCGTTGGAAACCTCTATTAAGGCAACAGAGGCAGTTCTTACGCAAAGCACTATCTTTTACTTTATTAATATATGTTTTTTTTATTTATATAAACATTATCTGCTAACAAAAAAATTCTAGTACAAATTCTAGTACAATAATGTCTATAATTACCACCCCGCATTGACAAATAAAATGAGATACACTAAACTGTATAAGTAAAATATTCACTTAGAGAATATTTAATTTGTAAAATTATAATTGATAGTTATGAATTAAGCAAGCTCAAATACTATGGTCTGAAAAACTATGCTATCGGCAATTAGTGTAGGAATTGAGGCTAGTACTGTTCAGATGTCCAGTTTATTTGTAGTATTTGAACTATGGAGGATATATGCGTAAATTAGTAAATATTGCAGGAATTAATATAGATGATCTTACAATGGAGCAAGCTGTTAAAAAGATATACTATTTTATCTCTTCTGATAAAAACCATGCAATATATACACCAAATGCTGAAATAATGATGGATGGTATAATAGAAAATAAAATGTTTCAAGTATTGAACAATGCTGATATGCTTGTTGCTGATGGAGCAGGTGTTGTTTTGGCTTCAAAAATTCTAGGTAAAGCAGTTAAGCAAAAGGTTTCAGGCGTTGATTTGGCGAAAAACCTGCTTGAAGCCTCTTCAAAAAAGCCAATAAAGTTTTTTCTATTTGGCGGCAAACCAGGTATAGCCGAAAAAGCACATGCAAATATTATTTGCGATTACCCAGCTGCAGAAGTTGTAGGAACCCGTAATGGATATTTCACAGAGGAAGATAATCAAAAAATAATAGATGAAATTAATAGCTCTGGTGCCGAGGTTCTTTTTGTATGCTTAGGTGCTCCGAAACAAGAGCTATGGATACATGAAAACAAAGACAAGTTAACTGTTAAAGCTTGCTTAGGTGTTGGCGGTACCCTAGATATTTTGGCTGGTAACGTTAAACTGGCCCCTGACTTTTTTAGAAATAACGGCTTAGAATGGTTATATCGATTATATAAAGAACCTTGGCGTTTTAAAAGAATGTTAAAACTGCCAAAATTCATTTTGTATATTATCGGAATAAGAATTGGCTTGATAAAAGTAAAGTAGTACTGTCTTAGGGTAATACTCACAGCTCCATTATTAAATATCAAATACTTAATTGTGAATTCCCATCCACTTCCATTTACTATGTTTAGTTAATATGACTCACTTTTGATATCAACAAAAAAACACAAATCTATTAAGGTATATATTGAATACAACCAGACTCTGACAAATTTGTGTTTTTTAACTCATTGGTTATTGTTTATTTAATTGTTTTACCTGTTTTATTTTCTATAAATTGAGCTGCTGCATAATAAACTTCTGGGAACTGTAATACATCTTTACTCTTAAGCTTCTGCTGTAAAGTTTCATCTATCAAGCCTTGTTTGCATGCCTCTTGATATAAATTGCCACTTATATTCCCATTTCCATTTAAATCTAATATAATTTTCGCAAATAACTCCTTAGTAAGTGGCTCTCCAGTTATATACTGTCTTACCTTAGCATCAAAATCATAACTATATGCGCTTTTCGAAACTCTAGGTACTCCATTTAGAATAATATATGCAAAATCATCGCTCTTTGTATCTTTATCAAGTCTAAAATCATTTGTTATTCCAGCACTTAACAGCCCTAAATTATTAAGCTTCTCAATATATGGGAAACTCCAGTTATCCGTCAGATTGGTAAATTCCTCTTTTATATCTGACATATAAACACCAAGTTTTCTTAAGGTTTTCTCTATTTCTAATTGAACATCCAAGTTCTGCTCTTCACCAATTTGAGAAATTCCCATATTTTTGGATATACTATACGCAGCAACAACTCCTGCTGAAAAACCCATACCAGAAATACTTGAATTTGAATTTATAGCCATCTGAACTAATGGTGAATATGATGCCTTATCTCCTGTCATCAGCACATTATTCAAACCTATTGGAATAAGTGAGCGCAGCGGTATATAAAAGGTTTTGGGATTGCAAAGTATATATCCATTACCATCTTCTAATGTTAATGTAACAGGTCTAGATGCTGCGCTAATTCTGTCACTGAATCTTTTACCTATTAATACATCTGTTAGTGTAAGAGA
This sequence comes from Bacillota bacterium, assembly GCA_023395575.1. Taxonomy (GTDB): domain Bacteria; phylum Bacillota; class Clostridia; order Acetivibrionales; family DSM-1351; genus Ruminiclostridium. The sequence continues at coordinate 2,872 of JAEWZA010000022.1, read as the reverse complement.
ATAAATACCCTTAAAATGATATGCTGAAGGCTTATAAAATTCATTTGCAATCTTCAAATCACTTGAATTTTTAAATTGTTCTACATTTAACTTTAAAAATTCGTATAGATTGGTACATTCCTTAGAGGCATTCAAATATGCTTCTTCAACCTCTTTAGCATCTGATAAATTAACATTTTTTACAGTAACACTTTGAACAATAACCCTTGACTCTCCCTGATCCGTTATATTCAATCCCGCAATCGAAATATTCTTATCACTAGTTTTATAGCTTTCAAGAATTCTATTTATATATACTCCCTGTTTATTTAGCGTTTCCTCAAGTGCTAGATAGTCAACTCCTGACACCATAAAACCTAGCGTTACTGGGGGGTATAAACCTTCTTTCCCTATATCACTATAACCAGTATTATATGGCACATTACATTTCTTTAATAATTCGCCGTCTCTTGTAGCATCAATAAATCTCTCTGCTTTAATAGTTCTATCTCCCTGACTCGTTTTGAAGTCAGCACCTTTTACATTCCCATTTTCATAAACCACATTTGTCAATTGTGCTTCATATAATACTGTAATATTTTTTTCATCTGAAACCATATTTTTTATAGCTTCTATATATTTATCAATACTATAGCCTTCTTCAGCATTATGTCTTATTTCTTTAAATATATCAGCACTAACATTCACACTAGTAGGAGTAACATCATTTGCCCAGTTTACATTATAAGTCTTTTTAATTTCATCTCCTAAATCCTTTGATGAACAAACCAAAAGTGTTTTAGCTCCCACTCTCGCCGCACCAACAGCAGCACTAATCCCATCTAATCCATCACCTATTACAGCAATATTATAGTTGTTATCACCAAGTGCTGTGCCTAAATTGTCAAAAGTGTCATAATCAATGTTAAAATATGAATCTTTATTGACCATTGGCTTTATGGCAAAAAAGAATATTGCAATAGCAATAACCATAACTATGGCAAGTCTAATAAGTACATCTATTCTTTTTTTTCGCTTATTTTTAGGAAGAGATTGTTTTTTCATTATATTTTTCCTTTATCTTTATAAAAATTAAATAATACATAATTATACAAAAAAGAAGCTCAAATATACTATCGTCATTTAGCTTCTTTTTCTTAATGTTTCTTTAGAAAGCATCTATTTCATACATTTGATAATTGGAATGCTTATCTTATTGTATAAGTTCCTTTTATCATAATATCAGCATCAGCTTTTGCTGTTATTCCTCTTCCATCAGCCTTAGGAATCAAAAGAAGCTGATTATCGGGTATAATTGCACCATTTGGTATGTCTGTTCCAGAGATTAAATTTGATATTCCTCCTGTAGCTGTACCAGAAACATAAGCAGTAACTTTGTTTTTGTTTCTGACAATAATCTCTGTACTTGCATCACCTATTAATGTTTTGCCTGCAGGAAGTTTAATAATTTTAAACACCATACTTTCCTTAAGTATCGACAATTCATTTTGTGTTTCTGTTAACTTCTTTTCAAGTTCTGATTGTGTATTAACAGCAGTAATTTGTTTTTTTAATTCGTCCTTGGATGCTTGAATTAAGCTTTTTATCTCAATCTCCATTTTATCTATGTAAGTACTATCATAAATAGTTGTGTCACTGCCTGTTTCAGCCTTAACAACCGGTGCAAACTGTACTAGCGATATTGCACAGAATAAAACTGCTACTACCATAATTGGATTTCTTTGTATCCTTTTCATTAGTGTTTTCATAAATCCTCCTACAAAATGTCTATTCATAAAGACCGAAGCTAATTTCTAACGCACTGTTAACCTTCTCCATTAGTTCTTCGTCTAAATGTCCAATTTTCTCTCTGAGACGACGTTTATCGATAGTCCGTATCTGTTCTAATAAAATAACAGAATCCTTTGCAAGACCATATTCTAAAGCGCCTATTTCTATATGAGTGGGTAATTTTGCCTTATTGATTTGAGAAGTAATTGCAGCAGCAATTACAGTAGGGCTATATTTATTCCCTACATCATTCTGTACAACTAAAACAGGTCTTACACCGCCCTGTTCTGAGCCAATTACCGGACTCAAATCTGCATAATAAATATCTCCTCTTTTTATTACCACGTTTCCTCCATCTTCTGAAGCCTCTCCTCATATTTGCGTTGCTGTTCCTCATCAGCTTCAAAACAAAACTCGGCAAGCTTAAGATTTATTTCAGCCATTTCTTCATAGCCTATTTTCATTTTATTCCGCAACTCAAGCTTGTGCTTTTCTTTAATATAAAGAGTCATAGCTTCTCTAACAAGCATACTCCTATTAGTCTTCTCATTAGATACCATAATATCCAACTCTTCAAGTAAATTGTCCGGAATACTGATTATAATCTTTTTATACTGAGACAATTTTGTAACCCCCACTCTAAAAAAGCCCTTTTATATATACTATATTTATCTTATCCCCATAGACAAATATACGTAGCTGTATATAGATATTATAATACCTCACCAAATATGAGGTCAAATTAAGTTTATGTTACTCAGTCCCTGTAAACCGCTCATATCAAATAGTTCAGAATTTTCGATATTTTACCATCATGAATAAATGCTCTTGGTATTCTCTTCCCTACTATAGATACAAATTCATAATTAATCATTCCAATTGATTGAGCTACATCCTCAACACTTATCACATTATCACCTTGAGCACCTATAAGTACAACCTCATCACCAACTTCTGCATTACCCTCTATATCAGTAACATCAATCATACACTGATCCATGCATATCCTTCCAACTATAGGTGCAAATTGTTCGCGTATAAGAACCTTTCCTTTGTTGCTTAACATTCTGGTATACCCATCAGCATATCCAATTGGAATGGT
>JAEWZA010000019.1 GCA_023395575.1 Bacillota bacterium | reverse complement strand
TCAATAAGCTTTGTAATATTCTTTGCACCTACATTTATTTTTTTCTTATTTCTCTCAAGTATTGCAATATATTGTTTTCTAAGAACTTGCGGATCTATTTCCAATACCTCTTCGATTATTGGTATGTCTAAAGGCTCTGGCAATCGATATACTGTTTTGTCCCATATCTTTTCCATTTCCTTTAATTCAGTAGTAAATTCTTTGTAGCGTTTGTATTCTACTAATCGCCTAACAAGTTCTTCTCTAGGGTCTACTTCCTCTTGCTTTTCTTCCTTTTTGTCCGGTAATAACATTTTTGACTTTATATGTAATAGTGTAGATGCCATTACGAGAAATTCACTGGCAATCTCAAGATCTGGGCTTTGCAAATCATACAAATAGTCCAAATATTGATCTGTAATAACATTTATTGGAATATCATAAATATCCATTTGATTTTTTTCAATTAAATGAAATAACAAATCAAATGGGCCTTCAAAATTGTCAAGTCTTAATGTACAAGCATTAGTAAGAGAGCTTTCCATTTTTTTATCCTTGCCTCCACATTGGCTTAATGAAACTAATGTGCTGACATGGACTCTGTCCCCCTTTTTATTAACATAAAACGAACTACTCTAGTTTATCATAATAGTGTTAATGTTTACAATAATCTGCGGCAATAATTAGATTTATATTTTAACTTTATTAAATACAATGCATACTGTAGACATTTCTATAAACTTGACGTACAATTAATTATCAATAATAGGAGGAAATTTCATGTTTGGTAGAGATATTTTTTCATCCGAAGGCTTAATAAGTATATTAATGACCTTACCAGGAATTCTTTTAGGCTTTGTATTGCATGAATTTGCACATGCTTTAATGGCAGATAAACTAGGAGATTCTACTCCTCGCTCACAAGGGAAAATAACACTAAATCCAAGAGCTCATATAGATATAGTAGGCTTTATTTTGATACTTATAGCAGGTTTTGGTTGGGCAAAACCTGTAATGACAAATCCAAGAAATTTTAAGAATCTTAGAAGAGACAGCATCCTAGTTTCAATTGCAGGTCCATTGACAAATTTATTGCTTGCTGCAGCGTTTATATTACTTATTAAAATATTTTCTTATACAAATGCTTTTTCAGCAAACGAGCAGTTGCAATCAAATATAGGCATAATGCTTTACTATTCAGCACACATTAACGTGCTATTATTTGCATTAAATGTACTGCCACTTCCTGCTTTAGATGGATACCATGTGCTTACAAGTCTTTTTAACACCTGGAAATATCGTATTTTTAATATTTTAGAACAATACGGAATGTTTATATTTATACTTTTGGCGGTTACTGGTGTTTTGGGAAAAATACTTAACCCTATAATAAATTTTGTATTTAATATTTTAATAAAGCTTATTTTATAGAATACCACTCTGCTTTGCCAAGGCTTATAACAATAGCACTGGATTTTAATATAGAAAATAAAAAAACAGCCTATACTAAGGCTTTAAACTTAGACTAACTACGCAAATGTACATAATTGATTATTAGGCGAATGCTATAAAACACGTAAAAGCTGAAAATAATAATTTACTACAAAAAGGAGAGCCATTAAGCTCTCCCCAAATTAAACCATCTAACAACTAATCTAGTAAACAACTTTGAGAAAGATACTCTACTTACATTTTCATTTGCAACTAAATCAAATCTCCCAACTTCATTACCATCTATTTTATAAATAATATCTCCAACCTTTTGATTTATTTCAACTGGTGCTGACAATTCAGGTGTAAGTACTATCTCCTTTTCAATTTTACCTTTTTCACCTTTTGCAACCAAAACACTTGTATCACTTCCATAAGCAGCACTTACAATAAGTCTAGTGCCCTTTTTGACTGATATATTCCCTACCAGCTCACCTTTTTTATCTAAACTAACAACCTCATAGTTTGCAAAACCATAGTCCATAAGCTTTCTAGCTTCAGCAAATCTTGTATTTGAATCAGGCTCTCCTAAAACAACAGATATTAATCTTAAATTATTTCTTTTTGTTGTTGCTGTTAAATTAAAGCCTGCCTTATTTGTAAAACCAGTTTTAAGACCATCTGTATTAGCATAAAACCTAATCAGCTTATTTGTATTATCCAGATTAAACGTACCATTTCTAAAGGTATCATGTCGTATTCCTGTAAATTCTAAAATCTTAGGATGTTTTACAATCAACTCTCTTGACATAAGCGCAACGTCATTTGCAGAGCTATACCCCTCATCTTCTAAACCTGTACAGTCTAAAAAATGAGTATCCTTCATTGCAAGTTCTTCGGCTTTTCTATTCATATCAACCACAAAAGCCTCTTCACTTCCACTTACCTTCTCTGCAAGGGCTACAGTTACATCGTTAGAAGAATGTATAGCCAAAGCCTTCAACATCTCAGTAACAGTAAATTCCTCTCCTGGCTCTATATACGCTTGTGAGCCTCCCATGCCAGCAGCATATTCTGATACAGTAACCTTATCATCAAAAGAAAGCCTTCCTGAATCTATAGCTTCCATTATCAGAAGCATTGACATAACCTTTGTAACACTGGCTATAGCTAATTTTTCGTGACTATTTTTTTCAGTTAGTATTTTTCCCGATGCTGCATCCATAAGTACAGCTGATTTGGCTTTTAAATCCAGAACATTTGTTTTTGCTACCAGTTTATTAACAGCTACTTCATCAAATTTAGCTGATGCCTCAACCGCTGCTTCATTAAAATCAGCAAATACATTGATAGGCATCACATTTAGAATTATAGCCATAATTAAAATGTATACTGTTATTATATTTCTTTTCACTATGGTCCCTCCAATATTAACTATATAGTGCATAATATAAGATTTAGTCCTAGTTAATTTTTATGCAAAACCATAGTGGTATATTCTGTTTATGCAGAATTATTTTTACAAATAAAAAGTTATATAGTTTAGCGCGTTATGCTATTTTTCTATGAAACTTGCAGGGTAAAATTATAATACTGGCTTACTGATACTTCCGTACAAACTTACTTAAATGGGCTACTCCCAAGATATTTGTTGAATTAGTATTGGTTCATCATAGCTAATTATACCGCCGCTTACATTCAGCATCCATGCTTCATTGTTTCACTAGGCTGTTGCAAAACAACATTATCTGTATAGCGATGTCTAATTGCAAGGAATAGTACGCGAGTGCAATTATATATCTAATTGCGAAGCTCGGTTAGAAATTGATGCTAGAAATAATAGGTGAAGAACAAGTGCTGTAGCCGACACAGCTACAGGAGGTAGCTGTGAGTGTTGACTCGAGACAGGATGTCGAGTGTTATACGG
>JAEWZA010000017.1 GCA_023395575.1 Bacillota bacterium | reverse complement strand
CTACCACATTTATATCTTTATATGTAAGACCTGCATCTTTGAGCATTTGACCAAGAAGTATATTGTGCGAGGACTGCCTATGAGGAATTGCAAATTTTTTACCTTTTAGATCTGCAACATTATTTATATCCTTTGCTACTACAATAACATTCCCGTCTTTATGACCAAGGGCTACAGCTTTGATACCAATGCCCTGCTCTTTAGCCTTCATTGCAAGTTCAATCAAAACAGATGCACCATCTACATGCCCTGTATTTAGTGCGTCCATGAGTTCAGGCCATGAGCCGTATTTCACAAGTTCTATTTCTAAATTATCACCTGCTTGATTTTGCAACTGCTTTTCTATAAAAATAGGAAGCGCATGTGTAATAGGTAAATATGCTATTTTCACCGTTTCTTTTTCTGATGTTTTATTCTTTTGGTCTGCACTACTTGTTGTATTTTGCACATCAACCTTACTTCCACAGCCTGTTATACCTATAATAAGTCCGATTGATAAAATTAACGTAATAATTTTATATATACCTTTCATATATAACCTCCCACGCCCACTAGGGACACAAAAATTTTAATCCCAACCCAGAGTTTTTCTCTGTTCCTTTAGATCAGCTACAATCTGATTTGCTAATTCTATATGATCTACATTTACAATCATTCTTGAACCTAAAATGTCCTTTGTTCCATTTTTCATAAATTCAGTTACATTATCAGAGCCTTGTGTTGGAACATAAACACAGTGATATGAATCTATACCTAATAATCTGAAGCTTAAAGCGGCACAAATACCCTTTTCGTTTGACCACTCAGGACTTGCAAATGCATAAGGCATATCCTTAATTGCTACTCCTGAAGCTTCTGCTACTGCTTTAAATAAAGCAGAGGCTCTCGCATTATCCAAGCATTCACCCATGTGCCAAACAGGCGGTAAATCTTTTAAAAAAACTTTTAGCTTTTGTCCAGCTTGTTCTACTGCCTTTGTTGAACAATATCCCAGCTTCATTAGCGGAAAAGATGCACAACCATTAGTTAATATTAAAATATTATTTTTAATCAATATATCAGCCAGCTCAACAACAGCCTTTTCATAAATAATTCTAGGATTATTACAACCTACAAGATTAATAATTCCTAAAATTTCTCCACTCTTAATTGCATCCACAATAGGGGTTAATCCACCATAATACTTATTTATATACTCTAAGGAAAAGCCCACCTCTGCTTCAGCTTCATATTGCGGAATATGAACAGGTATTTTTCTTCTATCTGCAAAACTATCAATAGCCCTCAGTAAAATTTTTCTAGCCAGAGCTGTAGTCTGATCCATGTTAGAATGATCATGGTCATATCCAAAGTGCTCCGCACCAGGCAATCTCGCTGAATCATTAGTAGTTACCACTGTAGTTTTAAAACATTTTGCAACATCCATGATGGAAGGAAATACATCCTGAACATCCGCCACCCAAAGGTCTAAAGCACCTGTTCCCAGTACCAATTCTGCTCCAATTGCATTAGATAATGGAATAACCCCTCCGTATCGATACATGGCAGAAAGCCCCGAACAGCAAATACCATAAAATTTTATTCCTAGCGCCCCTCTTTCTTTCGCTAGACTTATAAACTCATCGGTTTCTCCAAGCTTAACAATTTGGCTCACTAAAACCGGAGAATGTCCATGCACTGCAATATTAACATATCCTTTTTCTAAAACACCCAGATTAACCTTCGAGGTACTACGAGTTGGGAGTCCAAAAAGACTATCCATTGCAATTGAAGAGCCTAAGACACTTGACCAAGCAAAGGCTACACCACTTCTAAGCATCTGCTTCATCAAGTTTTTCCAATCTCCATCATTACCAGTGCTTGTTCTATGTAAGCTTTCAAAAACCTCATGATATGGACTGATTGGTAGGATATCTAAATCACTCCACGTCTTTATTCTTTCTTTTGAAGCAAAGGCATGTAGTGTCTTATGCGGTGCCGGTACTGTTCTTGATAAGTCCTCTAAAAGTATATCTGCTACAATTACTGCTAATTCATGAATTGTTTTATCGTCAGTCTCAATGCCAAAAGCCTTTGCTGTAGCCAATATTTTGGCCTCTCCCTCAATAGGAATATCTATTTTCTCTCTAGCAGCATATTTTAATGCTAACATACACTCTCTTCCCCTTGCTCCATGGGCTGCAACACCTGCAGCAACACTTCTGAGCAGATTTCTGGCTACAATTACATCTGCATCAGCTCCACAAACTCCTTTAGGACTTTTCTTGGTAATTTTACATGGCCCCATGGTGCAGTTTTTACAGCAAACACCTGCTAACCCAAAGCTACACTGAGGCTTTTGTTCATCAAACCGATCAAAAACAGTTTCAATACCAATTTCATTCATATGTATAAGCATATCCTTTACAGCCGGGTCCGGTGTCTGCTCGATAACATCTTTCTTTGAGGCGAAGCTTTTTCTGTATTCCGCAATAGCAGTTGCATAATCATTACAACCAGAACTATTGTGATGGTGGTGACTTTCGTTATCACCGAATTTTAAATGATGGTATCTCTTTAATTCAAATTGATGCAATATATTCAAATAATCGCCCTCTTTTATTGTATATATTTCCTATATTATTAATATGATTTTATTCATTATATGAGCTCCATTCATAAAAGTCAATATATATTTCATTTTTTCATAGTACTTTACTATGAATAAGACTTATCAAAATTAATCTAATTTATTAAATGAAATATTTTGTTTTATCATAATGAAAATGAATTATTTATTCCAGCAAAAATAAGATGAATCTGCAATATGCAAAAAGGCCTGATTCCGATTTATATCGAAATCAAGCCCTTTCATAATATTTTATGTCCACTGCAGTGTGGCTTTATTTATATCTTCGCATAAGCTTCTTCTACACTAGTGACAATATCAAACAATTCAACTCCCTTTTTTCCTACTCTATTAACTTGCGACATTGCTATCGCTGATTCCAACATAACTGAAAATCTCTTTTTAAATGGAGTATCAACATAAAACTTCATAATTTGTTCCACATATGGGATTGCATCTTGTGACATTGCCTTCTGCTCACGTGCATCAATGATAAGTGTATATTCACTTGAATTGATTTTTGAACATGATGTACCTAACTCTTCCAAGTAATTCTTAACGTCTTCCAAACTAAGCATACCAGAAATGGTTGCCTTTATTACTTTTTTTGCTGATTCAACCTCAATCTTATACATTCTACATCCTCCCACTATTAGTAAATTTAATATATACTCCCCAGTTTTATATATTCTATCAAAATTATAGATTGTTTGTCTAACATTGTCAACCATGTGATTTATTAGTAGTAATATAGTCCTATTTTGCATCTTCTTGGTTATGGTATTTCAAATAGCTCTAAGGTCTTTTGCCAGCACTATCGTCCAATATTATTTTACCTTTCTTATAATTGACATAAAGCTGTAAAATACCGTATTTATAACGGAAAAAACTTACTAGTTAATCAGTTGATCATGATATTTCTTATTACATTTTGTAAACTTTACAATTTTATTGAATTGCTACATATTAATAGTCCTAGCTCCAAATATGACCATAATACTATTGACTACCGTTATGATTAGAAGTAAACTAATTACAATTAATGGTATATATTTTTATAAAATATACCATTAAAAAATACATTATATAGGAGGAAAATCTTATGAGTACTGCTGTAAATACTGTAATGTTGAAAGACGTTGTATTTTGCCCGGTTAGTTTTCAAGACTTATCCTTCGAAGTATTGAACCCAAATGATGAAGAAGCTGTTAGAGGAGCAGCGGAATGTCTTGCTGAATCTTTTGCAGGAGTTGTGGTAGATGGCGTTCATATAAGTGAGCCAATGACCAACGCCTGCAAACTATCAGCAGAGGACATGTTTGAGTATGTATATGGTTTTTTATCTGAGGTAGCTAACCAAAATCTTTGCTATATAGCAAGGGATATACATACTGGAAACGTTATAGGAGCACTTGCATGTGAAAACTTTAATCCTGAAGATGAAATACCTGTACTTAAAGGCAATTTAGCTCCATTGAATATCGTTTTAAATTATCTAGCTGAACTAGATGTCAGGCTTGTACAAACAATTGAAAATAAAACCTGTAAAAAAATTCAAAAAGAAGAATATGTACATGCCTTTATGGGAGCAGCTAGGCTTAAAGATAAGAAAAGGTTTGTAGTTATAAAATTATTTGAATGTTTGATTATAGATGCTTACTCCAGAGGCTACAAAGGAATAATCGGAGAAGCCACTAACCCTAAATGTATAAAAATGATATCTGAATATTGTGGTTTTCATCAGGTTCACGATATTTACGGAGAACCAATACTTGGTTACTACTCGCAGCATCCTGTTTTCAAATCCATTCCGAGGGAAATAGCTACAGAATGTCGTATTATGTACAGACCGCTGAATTCTGAATTGGATATATAATAATCGTCTGATATCATCAGCTGAATATCTGATGATATCAGACGATAGTTTGCTCTTGTTGGCTTTGAAAATACAGCTTTCATCAATAACAACTCTAATATATACTATCTAAAAAATTAAGTTTCATTATAAAAAACATCCCCACAAATTTGAAATTTTCAGCGTAATTGACCATATTTGTTAATAACAAACTACCCGGTCATTATGGCCGGGTTAGTTTGTTTTAT
>JAEWZA010000509.1 GCA_023395575.1 Bacillota bacterium | reverse complement strand
AGAGCTTGTGGGTGATGATGTGGGCTCAGTGGTGAGAAAATACCAGGAGGCAGGCTATCCCTTGGTTTATGCAGACACCGGAGGTTTCAAGGGGTCTAACCTTATTGGGCATGAGATAGTGGTTAATGCTATTATTGATCAGTTCGTAGGAGACTACAAGGGCAAAAAGCGAGAGGGACTAATTAATTTATGGTTTGAAACTCCATTTTTTAATACAAACTGGCGTGGTGATTATATTGAAATTGTTAGAATTTTAAGAGCAATCGGTTTTGAGGTAAATGTTCTTTTTGGACCACAGAGCGGTGGAGTAGAGGAATGGAAAAATATTCCTAAAGCACAGTTTAATCTAGTTATATCGCCATGGGTGAGCGTTGAAATAGCAAAGCACTTAGAAGAAAAGTATGACCAACCGTATTTACACATTCCCGTTATTCCTATCGGCGAAGAAGCGACAACTGCATTTATAAGGCAGATAGTAGAATATGCGGGGATAAACTCACAAAAAGCAGAGAAGTTTATTGCGGAGGAATCAGAACTTTATTATTATTTTTTAGACTCATTCTCTCATTTTTTCGCGGAATATTGGTATGGGTTGCCTTCGCGTTTTGCTGTAGTAGGTGATAGTGCCTATACGCTTGCATATTCGAAATTCCTTGCGGATCAAGTGGGACTTATTCCAGTAAAGCAGATTATTACAGACAATCCGCCTGAAACCTTCCGAGATGGAATAAGCAAGGAGTTTGAACAGCTTTCGGATGGTGTTTCAGTAGAGGTCGAGTTTTTAGAGGATGGCTATTTAGCCGAAAAATCCCTTGCCACAGCAGAATTTGGTTCAAGTGTACCTCTTATTCTAGGTTCTTCATGGGAGTCAGATGTTGCAAGAGAAAAGAATGCGCTTCTTATAGAGATAAATGCTCCATCATCGGGAACGGTTGTACTTAACAGAACCCACATAGGATATAGAGGAGCATTACAACTAATTGAGAGAATTTATACCTCTACTGTGGGCGGAAAATAATATAAAATAAATAAGTGAAGGAAGGATTAGCATATGGCTAAAAAGGAAATAAGGCAGATAGCAATATACGGCAAGGGTGGAATCGGAAAATCAACCACAACGCAGAATCTTACAGCAGGCTTGGTTGAGCACAAAAAAAAGGTAATGGTTGTGGGCTGTGATCCTAAGGCCGATTCAACTAGGCTTTTGCTTGGTGGTCTGGCACAGAAAACGGTGCTTGATACTCTGCGCGAGGAGGGTGAAAATATCGACCTGGATTTAATTTTAAAAGAAGGTTTCGGTGGAACAAAGTGTGTGGAATCTGGTGGCCCTGAACCGGGAGTAGGATGTGCAGGACGTGGAATTATTACCTCGATTGGACTTTTGGAGCGCCTGGGTGCATATACCGACGATTTGGACTATGTTTTTTATGATGTTCTCGGTGACGTTGTGTGCGGTGGCTTTGCAATGCCTATTAGAGATGGCAAGGCGAAAGAAATATACATAGTGGCAAGTGGTGAAATGATGGCGCTTTATGCAGCAAACAATATTTCAAAGGGTATCGCCCGCTATGCGCGTCAGGGTGGTGTAAGGCTTGGGGGAATCATCTGCAACAGCAGAAATGTTGACCGTGAGATTGATCTTTTAAGAGCTTTTTCGGAGGAGCTCGGAACTCAGCTTATTCATTTTGTTCCCCGCGATAATGTGGTACAACGCGCAGAAATAAGAAAGAAAACTGTAATTGATTTTCAGCCTGAATCTGAACAAGCTGAAGAATACCGTAAGTTAGCTAGAGCCATTGAAAATAATAAGAACTTCGTTATTCCAAAGCCAATGAAACAGGAACGTCTTGAAGAAATACTTGTGGAGTATGGATTGTTCGACGATTTAAAGGACGATTACAGAATATAGCAGAATATAAAAGTGGTGGATTATATATACAATATATGCGATGTCGCTATAAATACGGCTTAGAAAAGCGGTAAGGAGCAATAATCCCGTATTTTGACAATATATAGCCGTCAGATCTGAAATTATACCGCTTGCAATTTTTGTCAAGGTTAAATTTACGCCTAAAACCAGGGCGGCCTTGACATAAGCAGGGTATAGCTAAGCATTTGAAGAAATGCAGCCTATCTCGCTTGTAAAAGTTTTTGACGTATTCAAATCTATTTCTAAAATAATTTTTAACTTATTATCTATACAAATTTTTTACGTACTGTATAAACTTTCGCTATAACTTTTGCTCGCACATTATGGCAACAGTTATTCTTTGGGTTAAGGTATTATCCAAAACCAATCTTATATATTTTTCAGCCTATTATTGTTATACTGTTATACAACTCAGAGTGTGAACATCCTACCTTGGGGTTTTATCGTGCTATTGGATAGAAAAAAAGTTTACATAAGTTCTTTCATAATGCACTTCTGCACAGGACAGATTACTGTTCATCTTTTATATAAATTAAGGCTTCTGTCAAGCTAATGAGTTTTCGTATATTATTATGTATATGATACCGAAAGTCCTTCATAATAGGAGGCTTCTGCGGTAAAACTTATTTTAGGATGTTTTCTGCTGATAGCAAGCTGTGATATTTGAAGTCAATTACTCTTAAGTCCTGTTCAGATGTATATAGCGTTATTATGGATAAAATAGTATAATAGCAACATAAATATGAGTAGCGGAGACCGCGATAAAAAGCGTGCAAGTTTTCAAGCCAATATTGCTTAAGCCAAATAAAAAGGGGGATATAGCTGTGAAATCATACAGAAAAGAGTTATTCTTTAATATACCAAAGAGAAGGGCATATGTAAATATCAGTGCTGAGGTTCAAAAATGTATTGATGAGAGCGGAATAAAAGAAGGAATGGTTCTTGTTAATGCAATGAATATCACTGCAAGTGTGTTTATAAATGATGATGAAATTGGATTGCATCAGGATTTTGAGAAATGGTTAGAAAATTTAGCACCTGAAAAGCCTTATAACCAGTATAATCATAATGGTTATGAGAATAATGCAGATGCACACTTGAAGAGGCAAATAATGGGCCGAGAGGTTGTGGTTGCTATTACAAAGGGTAAACTGGATTTTGGAACTTGGGAACAAATCTTTTATGGTGAATACGATGGCATGAGAGAGAAAAGGGTGTTGGTGAAGATTATAGGGGAGAACATATGGGCATAGGCTATAAAGAAGAAAGTTAAATTTATACCGGAATGCTTTATAAATAGTGATTGATAGAAATATTTTAGATGAAGCCTATCTAATAGAAATATTTACTTAAAATGTTAGACATAATAGATAACCATACGTATTGTAATTATTAACAATTATTAGCATTAAAATATAGGAGATTAAGTATGAGTTTATGGGGAAAAGAAATAAAAAAGACTGGGAAAGTACATTAATATGTATGCAAACTATTAAATTCTAAGAAAGAGGATTAAAATATGTGGTCAAGAGGAGAGCTAAAAAGTAGGGCAAAGGCGGTACTTAAAATTAATTATTGGAAAGCACTTTTAATTAGTTTAGTAATAGCAATTGCAGGTGGCAGTAATGGAGGAAGTAGTAATGGAGGAAGTAGCAGGTTTAATTTAAATGATAGTAACAATATTTATAGTACTTCAAATGACTGGGTATTCACTGATTCGATATTAACAAATTTTACAGGCAAAATTATAGCGCTAATCGCTTTAGGAGCTATTGGTGTTACTTTAATTATTGTTTTAGTATCAGCCTATCGAATATTGTTAGGATGTCCTTTAGAGGTTGGTGGAAGAAGATATTTTATAAAATCTGCTAGTTACGAAGATAATTCAAAATGCTTTAGTTTTGCATTTTACAAAGAAAACTATTCTGGAATAGTTTTTACCATGTTGTTAAAAGGCATCCAAAACTTTTTATGGTATTTACTTTTCATAATACCTGGAATTGTAAAATCATATTCCTATAGTATGGTGCCATACATATTAGCTGAAAATCCGAATATTGGTAACAGAAGGGCTATAGAACTTAGTAACAAAATGACTGATGGACATAAATTTGATATGTTTGTATTGGATCTTTCCTTCATTGGCTGGAAGTTACTAGGCGTGCTGACTTTAGGGATAGGTTTAATATTTCTTGATCCTTACATTAATGCTACTAAAGCAGAGCTTTATTTAGTTCTACGTGAAAATGCGTTGAACAGTGGTATTTGCAGTTATGAAGAGTTGGCATAAGCAAATTAAAAGTACTTCACAAAAGAACTGAGATAGTTACTAGGGAGGCGAATAAAATGCAATGGCAGGAAATTTTTACTCAAGATACGCAGCCTACTATGGAGAATATATCAGAATATATTAGCGGAGAAGCAAAGCTGTTATGGCAAGCATTAATGGAGTATATGGAAGAGGAATACAAGGTTAAGCCTAAGCTATCTTACAGTTGTTGTTCGGGTAAGCCTGGCTGGAATATCAAATTTCAAAAAAGCGGTCAATCCCTTGGAACCTTGTACCCCGAAGAAAATTCATTTTCTGTTTTATTGGTTATTAGCTATAAGCTAGAACAAAAAATGGAAGATATCCTTCCAGCACTAAGTACCAATATTGCAGAGATCTATAAACAAGCAGGAGATTATATGAAAATTGGAAAATGGGTTATGTTCCAGATAAAAGATTCAGTTACACTAGAGGATTACAAAAAACTGATATCAGTCAAGTTGCCTCCTAAGAGGAGCAAGTAACCATAAGTACTAGTGTATGGTTTCCTATGATAAAGTAAAATTTATTATAGGAAACCATTTTAGTATATAGGCAACTAATATTTCGGCATAAATTTCTGGAGCAATTCATAGATATGTACTGTAGGATGAACTATTTAAGCAGTTGACTCGTAAAGATATACTATAACTTTTTAAGATTTGTAACAGTCAAGTTCTAGAACTCTAGGTTAAAAATAACTGTATTATCCATGTTCAAATATCATACTCAGCAATAAATCTTATATTCATTGAAAATTATGTTATGCAGCAGGTATAAATTGTATTTGTATTGGAAATATTATTAATAGTAAAATAATGGGATTTTAGAATATAAATATAATATGTCCAATTTATAAGTATTTTGTTGACATAATTGATACTGATGTAGGTTATAAATAAGGAGTACAGAATATGGATGGTTGTGAAGGCTATAATATTAGTAAGAACATTACGTTTAAAGTACTTATTATTTTTTTAGTTTTAGCATGTTTAATTCTTAGTTTTTACTGCTTAAAGATAAATGACTTGTTTTTAAAATATAAAGAAAAGTATAATAATGAATGTGTGCAAGCAATGCTAATAATGAAGTCAAACCAGTCTCTTGCTTCAAAAGAAAAGCTTGCTAGAGACGAGAACAAGATTTTGTCTGAAAGCTTAACTAAGCAGTACAATGCACTCAAGAAGGAAAATGAGAAAATAAAGAAAGAAGTTAATGAACTGAAACAAAATAGGAAAAAAATAGAGGAACAAAACAACGAATTAGCAAAAGATAATCTTGAACTTCAAAAATCACTAAAAAAGGCAGCAGCAGTAGGTGTGACACCTCAATCTTATAAAATTTATACCAGTGAAGATTTGATAAATAGTAACCCCAAAAGAGAATATTTAGGGAGGTTTCTAGGTACAGCCTATACGCCTTCAGCAGAGGAATGTGGAAATAACAAAGGTATTACCAGCTCTGGACACCCAATAATTCCAGGTGTATCAGTTGCAATAGATAGAAAACATTGGCCATATGGAACGATATTTTACATAAAAGGCCTTGGATATGCTATCGCAATGGATACCGGAAGTGCAATTAAGGGTAAAAATAGATTTGATTTTGCGGTATTAGATAAAAATTTTGCAAATGCATTAGGTAATCAGTATTATGATGTATATTTAGTAAGAATGGGGAATGGAAAGATTGATACATCTATTTTGAGTTAATCAACTTATTTTGGAGAAATTAAACGACAATGTGGAAATATTGACTTTTTTATTTATGTACGATAAAATATGTTTACTAGTTCAAAAAAATATATATAATTTCTAGATTCTTTTTTACAATTATATTGCATTAGAATCTATGATTTTGTCGCTGAGTTATAGTTACAAAAACTATAAGCGGGGGAACCATTAAGTGGGGTGAATCCTGATAATTCAGGTAGGGTTAGTC
>JAEWZA010000490.1 GCA_023395575.1 Bacillota bacterium | reverse complement strand
GATGTAATGCCGATAGAGCCAATTGAAAAAAAATGGGAATCTTTTGGCTGGTATGTTACAGAAGTAGATGGTCATGATATAAGTCAAATTGACCAGCGATTTAGAGAATGTAAAGAGGTAAAGGGCATTCCCAAAATTATAATTTGTAACACTATAAAGGGTAAGGGTGTGTCATTTATGGAGAATAAATATGAATGGCATAGCAAAATCATAGGAGAGGATTTAAAATTATTAGCTCTTAATGAATTGGAGGGATTAGCATAATTACATATGAAACAATGCAGGAATATGCAAAGGCTTTACTGTATTTAGGCGAAATAAATGACAAGATTATTGTAGTTGACTGTGATCTTGGAGACCCATCTGGAACTAAAGAATTTAAGAAGAGCTTTCCTGAACGGTATATTAATATCGGTATAGCTGAACAAAATGCTGTAGGTGTAGCTGCAGGTTTGGCTTGTGAAGGATTTATACCAATAGTACATTCTTTTTCTATGTTTGCGTCATTAAGAACATGTGAGCAAATTAGAAATAGTGTTTGTTATACAAATATGAATGTTAAAATTGTCGGAACAAGAGCAGGTGTTTCCAATAGTTATTTGGGAGCAACGCATCATGCCATTGAAGATATTGCAGTTATGTCTTCTATACCTAATATGGCTGTTATTTCACCTTGCGATGGTAATGATGTTAGAAATGCTTTAAAAGCGGCTATTGAATATAATGGTCCTGTTTATTTGAGGATTAATAAAACTAAAACCGAAAATATTGAAAAAAATGATTTTGTACTTGGAAAAGCGAGTGTTATAAAAGAAGGGAATTACTTAACACTTATTGGAACTGGAGATCAAGTAATAAACTGTGTTAAAGCAGCTGAAATATTGGAGAAGTACGGTTTGGGCGTAAGAGTTGTTAATATGTCAACATTAAAACCCATTGATGAGCGAATAATAGTTGAAAGTGCTAAAAAAACTTCTGCAATTGTTGTTGCTGAAACTGGCAATAGACTTAATGGCCTAGGAGCTCAAGTGTGTAGAGTGGTATGCGAGAATAATCCTGTACCTGTCAGAATAGTTGGAATTAATGACAGTTTTACTGAGACTGGTGATTATTTTGAACTGATTAAAAAATACTCTATAGATGTTAGAAGTATTGTTAAGGCTGCTCTTGAAAGTATAAGCTTAAAAACACCAATGGCTATAGATATTTTAGAAAATATAGAAGGAGATATTGCATAAAAATGCAATTCATAAAAATGGGACTTATGGAGGTAAAAAATTGTTAAAAGCAATTGTTTTTGATTTTGATGGGGTGCTATTTAATTCTAGGGAAGTTCAAAGAAAAGCTTTGTATGAAAGCTACCGATTAGTTAATAAGGATGGAGAACCATCCTTTGAGGAGTTTTTAAGTCATAGTGGAGATTCAATTTTCAATATTCTTAAAAAAATGAATTTACCATTAGAAATGGCTGATTACTATTTGGACATGATTAAGGAAAATGCAGACAATGTAAAAGTATATAAAGGTATAAATAATCTGCTGCAAAAACTACATGAGGAAGGTTTCAAGCTTGCTATATGTACCGGACGTGATAAGAAAAGCACTATACAGCTGATTGAAATGAATGGTATACATGATTATTTTAATGTAGTAGTATGCGCTGATGATGTAATGTATCCTAAACCAAATCCACAAATTTTATTACAGGCTATAGATTTATTAGGCATAGAAAAAAAATACTGTGTGATGGTAGGTGACAGTTGCAATGATTTAATTTGTGCGAAAAATGCAGGTGTTAAAAGTATTGCAGTAGAATGGGGTGATACGAAAAAAGAAGTTTTAAAACTGCAGGAGCCAGATATATTTGTTGAATCGCCTGAGGAATTATATGAATGTATAAGAAAAGAAAATATACTTCTTAAAGACAACTTGAATATTAGTATGTGTTAATTATAAATTGCAAGTGTAATTTTTATAGCGTTGGTATCTCAAGTATAGAAAACCGTAGGTGCCTTTTTGTTGCTATTTTTGCTGAATTAGGTATGGAGGTTAACATAATATGGATATGATCAGAGAAGCTAAGAAAGTATTTGATATCGAAATTGAGACATTGGAAAGTGTCAAGAACTGTTTAGGAATGGAATTTGAAAAGGTAGTTTTAAGTATTGCTAATTGTAAGGGTAGAGTCATTTTTATAGGAATGGGTAAATCAGCACATATAGCAAGGAAAATTTCTGCTACCATGTCAAGTTTGGGAGTTCCATCATTTTCTTTAAATGCCGGTGAATGTGCACATGGTGACTTGGGATTTATTCAAGAACAGGATGTAGTTCTTTTGATAAGTAATAGCGGAGAAACAGAAGAAATAATTAGAATAATTCCATCTCTTAAAAAAATTAATGCCAAAATTATTAGCATTACAGGAAATAAAAAATCAACTCTTGAAATAAACTCAGACATTACGTTAAAACTAAATATTATTAGAGAGGCATGTTCATTAAATTTAGCACCAACTTCAAGTAGTACGGCTGTACTTGTACTGGGTGATGCTCTTGCAGTGGTACTATCAGAACTAATTAACTTCACATCGGATAAGTTCGCAGTTTATCATCCAAAGGGTGCTTTAGGTAAAAAGCTTCTTACATATGTAAGTGATCTATTGAATTCAGAAGCAGAAACTCCTATTGTTTACGAAGAGGCAACAATAAAAGATATTATCATAACAATGAATAAAACTCTTGTGGGAATTGTCAATGTTGTTAATGAGAATAACAAGCTAATGGGAGTAATTACCAATAAAGAATTACTTGAATGCGTAGAAAAAAATGGATTGAATACTAATCTCAAAGCTTTTGAAATAATGAATTGCACTCCTAAAGTAGCTAAACCCAATATGAAGGCATCAGATTTAATTAAATACATGGAAACAGACGCAGATTCTGAATTTTTGACAGTTGTAAATGATGATTTTGAGCCTATTGGTGTGGTTAGTGTAAAAGACTTAGTCAGAATGGGCAATTCTGCCTAAATATATATTGCTTTTTGATTTGACAATATTATTTTTGTCATTTGCTTCTTTTGAACAAAGAAAAAATACACTATATTCTAAGAACACGTTTTGCTTCAATGACTTCCAGTGATTTAAATAGTGAAAAATTAAATTAATTATATTTTTAGGAATTATGAATATTAAAGCTAGAATTATACTTTGGAAATCTAGTAGCGTAACAACAAGTATGAAATAAATATTTTTTGAAATATTGTAAGGGGTAATAAGATTAGAACTTATAAATTTGTAAAGGGGGATTAGTTCCATGTCGTTTATCATTTAAAGTAATTTAGATGTAGGGATGGGACATAGCTATGACTAATTATATTAAATATGGAACTGCTGCTTTTGTTATTCCGTTTTGGAGTGATGGTAAACCTCATAGATTGAAATATCTAAATGATGCATTAGAAAGTATTTATAGTCAAACAGATAATAACTGGAAAATTTATTTGGTAGATGATGCTTCAATATATGAACCAGATAAAAGATATTTAATGGAACTGGAAGATAAAAATAATAATATAAAAGTGATATTTTCAGAGGCTTCAACTGGTCCTGGAGATGCAAGGAATAAAGGGATAATTGAAGCTTATAAAGAGCAATGTCCTTTCATTTGCTTTCTTGATTCAGATGATATAGCATCACATAATAGAGTTGATGAGGTTCGTAAAGCTTTTCTTGAAGATTCGGAGGCAGATATTGCTTATTCGTCATTCAAAGTTATTGATGAGGAAAACAATGCGGTTTCTGACAGTGACCTTTTGGAAGGAATCAAAATTATCATTTCGGATATAGAGAATAGACCACTTTATGGGTACGATACATGGATAGAAATGGCTGTAGAGCGTGACACTCTCACAATTCCTTCTGCGCTGAATGTAAAGACAACATTAGCTGCAAAACATCTTTTCCCTAATTATGCTAGATTTCATGAGGATACTCATACATGGCTTAGGTATTCTGCATCTGGTGCAAAAGTAGTCTATATTCCGCAAATCCCTTCTAAATACAGAATTCCTCAGAAAGTTAATGGAAGTGAATCACGTGAACGTGCAGGAGGTATAGAAGCTTTTAACAGGCTCAGGGTAAAAATTATAATGCAGGGTCTTGTTGAAGCAATAGAAATGGCAAAGAAACGAGGAGTTATTGACAATGACAAGGGATTGGAAATAATGACGAGGTATTGTTTAAATGTAGCAGCAATGATTAAAAAGGAAGGAACAGTAAGTGTTGCAAAGGAATTAGTTGAACAGGCAAAAACTATTTCTAGTGATAAATTTTATGCTTTTAAGGATAAGTACTCTTTAGAAGGTTTAGTATAGTATACATATATTTATATTCTAAAGTTAATTTACACCAATTAACTAGTAGGATTAAACTTATAGAACAGAACTGATTGTGATAAAACCTGATAAATTGGAAAGAATAAGTAGCAAATTTGGTGGATATATATTGAATTAAATGCTTAAATCGACATATACGCTAGTTAATTCGTGCTATAATGCTCTGACTGAATTACAGCATAACAATGTGAATAAAAAATGTGCTTATTTAGAAATCGTAAAATGTCAAAACGGGATGCAATATGCATTGTTTATTGATATTAAACGCAGTATATGATATAATTCATAGCTAATTGGGAAGATTTATTTTTATTTGGAGGAGCAATATGTATAAGATTACAAGTGATGAAATCAGAACAACATTTTTGGAATATTTCCAAAAACATAATCATAAAAAGATATCAGAGTCTTCTGTAATTCCTGAAAACGATCCAACATTATTATTCATTAATTCTGGAATGGCTCCATTAAAGAATTATTTTACTGGAGAAGAGGTTCCACCTGCCAGCAATCTTTGCAATATTCAACCTTGTATTAGAACAATCGATATTGATGATATAGGTGACAGACATCATTTAACCAGCTTTGAAATGTTGGGTAGCTGGTCCTTTAATAACTATTTTAAAGAAGATGCAATTAAGCTTGCCTTTGAATTGCTTACAGAAGGCTTAAAAATACCAAAGGAAAAATTGTATGCTACTGTATTTATGG
>JAEWZA010000475.1 GCA_023395575.1 Bacillota bacterium | reverse complement strand
GGCTAGCTGTAGACAATGATATCAAAGTTACCATGATACCTGGACCTGTGGCAGCTATGACTGGATTAGTAATTTCTGGATTACCTACAGGACAATTTGTTTTTGAAGGATTTTTGCCTATGAATAAGAGAGCAAGGCAAGAACACCTGAACAGATTAAAGGATGAAATAAGAACTATTATATTTTATGAAGCTCCTCACAAGCTTTCATATACCTTAAAGGATATCTACAATGCTTTGGGGAATAGAAGAATAGCACTGGCAAGAGAGCTGACGAAAATGCATGAAGAGGTTATTAGATGTAGTATCCTTGAGGCTATGGAATTATATTCAGAAAAGCAACCTAAAGGTGAATTTGTTCTGATACTAGAGGGGCAGAGCCGCAATATACTTGAAGAAAACGAGAAAAATAAGTTTGCTGACATTAGCATAGAGGAACATGTTCAGATATATATTGATGATGGATTAACCAAGAAAGATGCCATCAAAAGGGTGGCAGATGAAAGAGGAATAGTTAAGAGAGATGTGTACAATGTAGTAATGAAAAAATAAGAAATGTATTAATAAACATAATACCATTTGTATTAGAGTTTTTAGACAAAAAATAAAGAGAACCTCTCATTGGAGGCTCTCTTTATTTTCGATGCAATTAGAAATCAAATTGATATTAGTTACCTTTTAATTCTTTTAGACAATCAGGGCAAATATTTTTACCCTTATAAACTTGAACATCCTTTGCATTACCACAGAAAATACAAGCTGGTTCGTACTTCTTCAAAATAATTGTTGATTCATCAACATAAATTTCTAGTGCGTCCTTCTCAGCGATATCAAACGTTCTGCGTAACTCAATTGGTAAAACAACCCTTCCTAACTCATCAACTTTTCTTACAATACCTGTAGACTTCATAATAAAACAACCTCCTATATACACTTTATATTTCGACAAACTTCGAATTTATAATACCATATATTCCATTTACCGTCAACTTTAAAATATAAAAAATAATTTGGTATTTGAGAGTAAGGATGTAAGAAAAATACTTAATTTTAGCACGTTTCAGACACTTTATTTATTATATGAAAGAAATATTAAATTTTTGTTAATATTTTGTTACAAATTAAATTACAGAGATAGAAAAATAATACTGGAATAGGTTGAAGCTTACAAACTTATATTCGACAAAATTTGAGCGTAAGTTTAGTCATAAATAATATAAATTTTTGCATATAATCAATTAACCAGCTTTTACATAATAAAGAACTGTATTTTTATATAAAAAATGGTATATGACATCTATTTTAAATGTTTAATTTAATAAGTCAAGGTGGAAATGAAAATTATTACGCTGTAAGAGTTGATTGGGGCAAAAAACTTAATAAATAATCAGAGGTAGATATGATTAATTACATATGGATTGGGCTACTTATACTAGGTTTTATCGCAGGAATTTTTAATGGTAGAATTGATCAAGTAACAAAAGCGGCTATGGATTCTGCACAGTCTGCAGTAGTGGTTTGTTTTGGGCTATTGGGTGTAATGTGCCTATGGACAGGACTAATGAAGGTGGCAGAAAAGAGTGGATTGGTTAATTTGATTGGTAGGCTTGTAAGACCTATCTTGGTATTGTTATTCCCAGATATACCCAAAGATCATCCTGCACTGGGGGCCATAGTTATGAATCTGGTGGCAAACTTTTTTGGTCTTGGTAATGCTGCAACTCCACTAGGTATCAAAGCTATGAATGAATTGCAAAGTTTGAATAAGGATAAGAAGACAGCAACAGATTCAATGTGCATGTTCTTAGTGTTAAATACAGCTGCAATTCAACTGATTCCGGCAAATATAATAGCTCTGAGAACAGCTGAAGGTTCAAAAAAGCCAGCAGAAATAATAGTGTGTATTTGGATTGCATCCGTATGTGCGACAATAATGGGTGTTATAGCTGCGAAGTTATTATCGAAAGCGTGGAATGAAAAAAAGGAAAGCTAGAATGTGGTGATTATGGGGTTTATAAGAAGCTTATCAGATTTCGCAGTGCCTGCAATATTTCTTATAATATTAGCTGCTGCTGTATTAAAAAAAGTTAAGGCTTATGATTTGTTTGTTGATGGAGCAAAAGAGGGAATAGAGACAATTATCAGAATAATGCCTTCGCTAGTTGGGTTATTGGTGGCAGTAGGTGTTTTTAAGGCCTCTGGAGCTATGGATATGCTAATATATATATTGAGACCTTTAATAGATCTATTAGGGATGCCTCCACAGGTTGCACCCTTAGCTTTGTTAAGGCCAATATCAGGCAGTGCTTCATTTGCATTTGTAACAGAGATAATAAAAACCTTTGGGCCCGATACCTTTGAGGGCAGAGTTGCTGCAGTTATGATGGGCTCTACAGAGACTATATTCTATACTCTGGCGGTGTATTATGGAGCCGTCGGTATCAAAAATATAAGGTATACACTTATAGCAGCTATTATGGCTGATATCATTAGTATCATAGCCTCTTTATGGGCATGTAGATTTATATTTGGGTAGACTACAAAACTGCAATGATTTATTTTGTAAAAAGCATTATTTGCAATTTAGGCTCTACAAATTAAAATAAAGTATAGAATCTGCTTCCATAAACCATATATTACTTTTACATGGATCGCCTTTCATTTGGACAGCTGAATCATTCCGCTTTTATAGACTTTAAAAGATTGCTGTACATAAACATTCCACGGCCTCCTGCACGGAGAAGAACTTTGCTGGTAATCTTATTCATACCAACAATTGCTTTTGGATGTGTAACATATATGATTAGTAATATTCTTATTATACAGCGATAAGCTTTAAAAATTGAAGTCTTGTTTTCAGATGCTTTATCAATAAAATAGATGATTCTGTCTTCGAACTCTTTTAAATTTGAATAATAAAAAATATGGTTAATGCTTCTGGAAAAAGGCGTGTCATTATAGTTTAAATATCCCTCCAATATTTTTTGAATACCGGATATCCAAGGGAAAAAGGGATTATTTATACTTTCAAGTTCATCCTCAGTTAAATCAGGATTAGTAGCTAAAGAAAGTAACATCTGCAAAGTAAGTGGAGAATCAATGGACAAGCAGAATTCCCAGTTTGATATATCTGTATAATTTAGAGAATGGGCATCACTCCAATTATGAAGATTTAACTCTCTATTGTATTGGTCAGATGAATATTTTATGACCTGTAAATCAATAAATAAGGATAAATAGGCAACAATATGGTCCCTGACTATATCGAAGGATGGAAGTTGAAGAATCTTTTGTCTGCATTTTTCCACAAGTATGCTTAAATAGCCATCATCATCTTTGGAAGGAAAAAAGGTAAAATACTTTATAAAATCATCAGAACGAATATTTGTCGCATCCTTCAGGGATGAGAAGATCAGCTTTAAAAATGCTTCTGAACTCTCTGAAGAGTGGGAACATATAGTATCTAAATATTGTATAATTGCTTGAAGCGAAAATACAACATCGGTAGCCAAAGGTATATCAACATGTGGATATAGAATAAAAACTGAAGAAACTGCAAAATCAAATTTATTTTTCTCCAAAGCCTCTAGTGCATAAGCTCTTATAGAACGCGATTTGATATTACTTGCGTACTTACTATATTCCGATATTTTTTTTGTAACTATTGGGTAGACAATTTTAGAGTATTTCTTTGTAAAGTAAATGCAGTTTATAAAATCAGCCATATTATTTAAGCTTCCTTTCGTTGTGCGACGTTAGTCATTTTGAAATAATTGCATGAATAAGTTGGATGAATAAAGCTTGCTGTATTAATACAAAAACGAATCATTACTAATTCTAGCAATTTTCTCGGTAGCAAACCATTGATAAGTATAAACGCCCATTGACTAAGTTAATTTTATGAGGCTGAATATTAACCTAGTTTGTACATATCTTATTTTCTAGCTAATATTAGCCTTGAAAAATTATTAACAAATATGTATAGTTATAATATGTAATTTTTATAATTATAACATTTTAATAGTAATTATAATCACTATTCTAATAAATAAAAAAGGTTATTGTCTCGTTGTTTCTAATGAAAAGTAACAATTTGTGGCAAATGAGGAGGAAATCATGCCTAAAAAGACTTATTATATTACGACACCTATATATTATCCAAGCGGTAATCTTCACATAGGACACTCATATACAACTGTTGCAGCAGATGCTGTAGCTAGATATAAAAGGCTCACCGGATACGATGTAATGTTTTTGACAGGAACTGACGAGCACGGTCAAAAAATACAAAGAAAGGCTGAGGAAAAGGGAATTACACCAAAAGCCTATGTTGATGAAATTGTAGCTGGTATAAAAGACCTTTGGAAGTTAATGAAAATAACTAATGACAAATTTATTAGAACTACAGATAAGGAACATGTGGAAGCTGTTCAAAAGATATTTAAAAAGTTATACGACCAAGGTGACATATATAAAGGTTCATATGAGGGCTGGTACTGTACACCTTGTGAATCTTTTTGGACAAAGACTCAGTTAGTAGATGGAAAATGTCCTGACTGCGGCAGAGAGGTTGAATTGACTAAGGAAGAAAGCTATTTCTTTAAACTATCAAAATATCAGGATAGATTAATTAAATTGATTGAAGAAAATCCTGACTTTATTCAGCCCACATCAAGACAGAATGAGATGCTCAATAATTTCTTAAGACCAGGCTTAGAGGATCTCTGTGTTTCTAGAACTACATTTAATTGGGGTATACCTGTTACATTTGATGATAAGCATGTTGTTTATGTGTGGATAGACGCTTTATCAAATTATATTACAGCACTTGGATATTCTTCTTCGGATGATACTAATTTCAAAAATTATTGGCCTGCAGATGTTCATTTAGTAGGTAAAGAAATTGTTCGTTTCCATACAATAATTTGGCCAGCAATGCTCATGGCACTTGATTTACCACTTCCAAAGCAGATTTATGGACATGGCTGGCTTTTGCTTGAAGGCGGGAAGATGTCTAAATCAATAGGAAATGTTGTTGACCCTAAAATACTGGTAGATAAATATGGACTTGATGCTATTAGATATTTTCTGCTTAGAGAGGTTCCATTTGGATCAGATGGCATTTTCTCAAATGAGGCACTTATAAATAGAATTAATTCTGATTTGGCAAATGATTTAGGAAATCTAGTTAGTAGAACTGTTGCTATGATAGATAAATACTTTGCTGGCACTATTCCAGATTCAAAGTTAGCAGGTGATTTTGATGATGATTTGATAAAAATTGTAATTGAAACGCCAAAAAAGGTAGAGGATTTAATTGATAAATTACAGTTTAGCACAGCTTTAACTGAAATATGGAAAGTAATTTCTAGAGCTAATAAATATATTGATGAAACAATGCCATGGGTATTGGCAAAGGATGAGTCAAATTTCTCAAGACTTGCACAAGTAATGTATAATCTTGCAGAAACACTGAGAGTGGTTAGTATTCTTATTTCGCCATTTATGCCTGAAACACCTAAAAAGATATGGAGTCAATTAGGAATAGAGGATAAGAGTCTCGTTGAATGGGATAAAGCTAAGGAATGGGGCTTGTATCCATCAGGAGCTAGCGTTAAAAAGGGCGAGATAATATTCCCAAGAATAGATGTGAAGAAGGAGCTTGAAGAACTAGAAAAAATCAGTCAGGCAAGTAAGCCTTCTGAAAAAGTAGAAAAGGACATTAAAAAGGATGTAAAGAATGAGCCTGCAAGTGCGGCTGTTACTACTGATAAGGACAATGAGACTAATGCAAACCTTATTACAATTGATGATTTCTCAAAGGTTGAATTAAGAGTTGCAAAAGTAATAGAAGCAGAAAAGGTTGAAAAGGCAGATAAACTATTAAAGATGAAGCTTCAGGTTGGAGCAGAAACAAGGCAAGTTGTTTCGGGTATTGCAAAATATTATACGCCTGAAGAAATGGTGGGCAAAACCTTAATTCTTGTAGCCAACTTAAAACCTGCTAAGTTAAGAGGTATTGAGTCACAGGGAATGATTCTTGCAGCTTCAAATGAGAATGGACTTTCCCTTGTTACAATAGACAAAGACATGGAAAGCGGAGCAAGAGTAGGATAAATACTGCAGTTGACGATATATAAATTAATTTTAAATAGGTGATATTTTGATTTTTGATACACATGCGCATTATGATGATAGTAAATTTGATGAAGACAGAAATGAACTACTAGAGGATTTACACCAAAATGGAGTGACTTATATACTCAATGCTTCTGCAAGTCTAGAATCTTTAGAGGCGAATATTGCACTTGCTGAAAAATATGAATTTATTTATATTGCCTTGGGAATACATCCTGAATATGCAGACAAAATGCATGAAGGCATATTAGATAAAATAAGATTGCTTTCAAAGAATAAAAAGGTAGTTGCAATAGGTGAAATAGGGTTGGACTATTATTATGGTGATCCTCCCAGAGATATACAGAGAGAGTGGTTTGAAAGGCAGATTGAGCTTGCGAAGGAGCTCAGTCTTCCTATCATTATACATGACAGAGATGCCCATGAGGATACTGTAAAGATAATTAAAAAGACAAATGCAAATGAGATAGGTGGTATTTTTCATTGTTTCTCGGGTAGCACTGAAATGGCAATGGACATGCTTGATTATAATTTTCACATATCCATTGGTGGAGTTGTCACATTCAAAAATGCCAAAAAGGTTGTAGAAGTCGTTAAAGCAGTTCCATTAGATAAACTACTCATTGAAACAGACTGCCCTTATTTGGCGCCAGAACCCTTTAGGGGCAAAAGAAACAATTCAGGGTATTTGATTCACACGATAGATAAAATAGCCGAAATAAAAGGTATTAGCGCCCAAGAAGTAGCAGATATCACTTTTTCTAATGCTAAGAAATTATTTAGAATAGAGTAACCGTTCTCTAAGCATCAAGAAGGTATTAGTTCTATCATATGGGTTGCTTCGGGAGAAGCATTGGGTTCTTCAACGAAGTGAAAGGAATGGATAAAAATATGAAAAAGTTTATTATTGTTATTGTATTTATATTTTTAATTGCCATACTTATTTCTTTTAACTATTTACTATGGGACAGAGAGAAACAACTGGAAAGCTTTCAAAATATGAGGCAGTCTAATAATCTCACTATTGAAACGCTTAGTGAAAAGATGAATAACCTTGATAGACTCAATAAAGAGCTTAGCACAAAGTTAGAAACTATTACAAATGATAATGAGGTGATGAGAAAACATTCCTCAACGTTGAATAACGAAAATGCAGACTTAAAGAAAGAAATTCAATTAAGAAATGATATGATTATAACACTTAAAAAAAATATTGACGTTTCATCAATGAATACTGTTATAAAAAAGTGGACAGATAGCATAAACTCAAAAAGCTATGAGAATGCGCAAGCATTTATTAGTAAAAATGCAGTAGATAAAACATTGGTTGGAGATTTAAATGCTCTTAAGGAAATGTACCAAAAGGAACTTAAGGAAATAAAGCTTAAGAGCTCAGAGCCTTATATTGATATATCAGACGATGATGAGAATACAATGAAGATTCAGCTAAAAGCGGTTTTCGAAGTAATAAAGCCAGCAGATACTTCGAACAATGAAGAAGGCAGTATTTTTAAAAGTGGAAGCAACGAGAAATTTATAACTATGGAATTTAATTCTTACACTAATGAGTGGATGATGCTAGAATTAAAAAATGAGCCTTGAAGCACGTTAATTGTAATAGATTATTAAATAGCAAATTATTATTAGGTATAAATTATAAAGGTGATTAATATACTAAAATTCAGTTAATAATTGTAAAAAAGGGGTTATTTAGGAAAATTATTTCCAGCATATAGGCGATTGGTTTGACAAATATATGTGCTTAGACTAAAATAAAAATAGTCCCTTTGAATATTTTAACAGGAGGTTAGTATTATGACACCGATTGCGAAAAATATTAAAAGGTATTTTTCTAAATTAAAAATTAAGCCTTTCGATGTTGCGATTATACTCATTGCTGTTGTTATATCCATTACTGCTGGATTTTTTGTATTCAATGGATTGAAAAAACACGTAGTAATCAACGATAATGGGCAAGAGATTGTAATTAAAACAATGAAGGCTACAGTTGGAGAGGTATTAGAGCAGACAGGCATAAAGGTGGCAAATGAAGACTATTTAAATATGCCATTAGATGCAAAGCTCGTGAAGATTAAAAACAATAATATACAAATTAAACGAGCGGTACCTGTTTCAATTAAAGTTGATGGAAAAGAGCTTGACGTAAAGACATATAAAGATACTGTTAAAGAGGTACTAAGTGACAACGCTATAAGCGTTGACGGAGATGACAAATTTATTGGGTCTAAATTAGAGGACAAAATAGTACCGGATATGGACATTTCGATAGTCCGTGTTGATGAAAAAACAGTGACAGAGGCAATATCTATTCCATTTAAAACAATTACTAAAGAAAATGACCGACTAGATGTCGGAATAAAAAATACAGTTCGAGAAGGAAAAGAAGGAGTCCGCGAAAAGATTTATAAAGTAGTTTATGAGAATGGAAAACAGATCGCAAAGCAATTAGTTGAAGAGGTGGTTTCTGCAAATCCTCTGGACAGAATTGTAGAAGTGGGTACGGTTTTAAACTACAAGACATCACGTGGAGATACATTAAAATTTTCAAAAGCAATTGATATGAAGGCAACTTCATATACCGCTTCATTTAAAGATACGGGTAAAAACCCTGGAGACCCAGGTTTTGGTATTACTGCGACTGGAGTCAGGGCCAAAAGAGGAATAATAGCAGTAGATCCGAGAGTTATACCGCTAGGAACAAGGGTGTATGTGGAAGTTCCTGGAAAGGCAGCTGATTATGGATATGCAGTTGCAGCAGACACAGGAGGTGCTATAAAGGGTAACAAGATAGATGTTTATCTTGACACTAATAGCGCAGTAGAAGCATGGGGAGTTAAAAAGGTAAAGGTTTATATATTGAAGTAATTTTTACATTTTTACCATGTTTTCAAAAGAATAAGTTTTAAAGGGACTATTACAGCTAATCTAATATTTAGATTAGCTATTTTTCTTAAAGGAGAATTACATGATTAAAAACAATACGCTGGAAATAATTAAAAAGCATAATTTAAAGCTGACAAAAACACTTGGACAAAATTTTCTCAATGATGATAGTGTTGTAAAAAGTATTGTCTCTGCAGCTGAAATAGATGAGCATACTCTTATACTTGAGGTAGGACCTGGTATTGGTAGTATGACAAAAGAGATGGCAACTATTTCCGCTGGAGTTGTTGCAGTAGAAATTGATAAACACCTTATTGCAGCATTAAATGACAATCTTAGTGAATTCTCTAATATAGCCATTATTAATAACGATATAATGAAAGTAGATATTGAAGCAATAATAAATGAGTATAAAGAAAAATATAATGCTGATAAGGTAAAAGTTGTAGCAAACTTACCATACTACATAACGACACCCATAATAATGAAATTTTTAGAGGAAGTTAAGGGTATCGATGGAATGGTTTTTATGGTACAAAAAGAAGTTGCTCAAAGGATGGTTTCAAAGCCTGGTATAAAAGACTATGGAGCATTATCTGTTGCAGTGCAGTTTTATTCCCATCCGCAAATTGTTTTTGATGTTCCGCCTCATTGCTTTATACCTCAACCAGAAGTGCATTCCACAGTTATAAAACTGGACATCTTAAGTGAGCCGCCTGTAAAAGTGAATAAGGATCTTTATTTTAAATTGGTGAAGGCTTCTTTTGGACAGAGAAGGAAAACCCTTGTTAATGGATTGGCAAATGCAGGCATCTTTAACAAGAGTAAAGAACAGATTAAACAGATCATTGACAGCATGGGATTGAATGAGAATATCAGAGGTGAGGTCTTATCAGTTGAAAAGTTCGGAGAATTGTCAAATTTAATGGAACAAAAAAATAGCTAATGATTTAAAAGGTCTGTTGCAAAATAAAAAATAATATATATTAGCAGTAAACTACTTAAATAGTACTCCGTGCAGTATATATCTA
>JAEWZA010000473.1 GCA_023395575.1 Bacillota bacterium | reverse complement strand
GGTTCATAGTGTGCTTAAACCGACATCGTATCGGTTTTTCAGCAAAAAAACTTCGTCTTATCAACTAATTCATGTAATTATTTCTAACCCAACTTTCCATTGATAATTCTCCTACACCTATAAAATTAATTTTTAAACTTGAATTATCTATTTTAATTTTAGAACTCCGTCCCATTCTTTCGGTAATTCATTGGATGGGTATTTTTCATATAGTTTGTCACACTCAAAGAAGTATAATTTTGCAGCTATATCATCACGGTTTTGCTTTATTACTTCAACAAAATTTCTTCTTGCATTATTAAATTTACAGGTAAGGTAAAGAGATACTCCTTCATGAAAAAGCTCTTTCGTGTCTTCTTTAACACTTTTTATATAGGCTTCTTCTCCATCAAACACATCATATACCTCTAAGACTTCACCAACATTGAATTTACCCACAAAACGGTTTTTGTAATGCTGAGAGTCATCCATATCACGGATAACATTTTTACTTACAAGGATTGAGGCTCCAAGCTTTCGTGCCAGATTTTCCAATTCATTTGCCTGATTTACTACATAGGATACAACAGAAGCTTCCATTCTTTCGCTTTCTCCAACAATACCCATCATAATGGAGCCTTTATGAATTCCGATACCAATTTCAATTGTCCCTTTTCCTTGTTCACTTCGGACTATATTTAATTTTAGGATTTCTTTTTCTATTTCAACAGCACTTTTTAGAGCATCGCTTGCATTTCTAGGGAAAACTGCTATTAAATTTGCTCCAAAGCTCTGGCTTACAAACCCATCATTGCTTCTTATTACTTGTCCCATAATACCAAGAAGCTGGTTAATTAATTCAAAACTATCGTGTGGTATTTTGGCTTCATCCATGTCAAAGAAAGAACGATTACTTAAATACAATATACTCATACCGTCTTTTTTTATACCGCTAAGTTCTACTTCTGTTATATTATCCAGCCCAATATTTTTTAGAAACAAACTAGGTACAAATTTATCTGAAGCAGCTCTGTATTTATTAATAAATTCTGTCATATCATTAAATGTATCACATAATTTGCCTATCTCGTCTTGGGTTCTGACAGCAAGCCTTGTATCCCATTCCTCATTTGCTAACTTATTAGCACCTTCCTCAAGCTCATTCAAAGGCTTTAACAGTTTCCTTATCAAGAAGTACATCAAAATTGTGAATAAAATTACTGCTGGAATCATGATATAAATTATTTGATTGATTAAGTTTAAAGTTTGGAGCTGTATGCCTTCCATATTAAGACTTGCCTGATAGAAGCCCACTGTTTTGCCGTTATCGTCAAAAATAGGCGTTACAGCAAATTTTGTGTTTTTTTCATTATATATAGATATATTTACTACTTTCGCTTCTTTCACATTTTCAGGAATAAAATATCTATTATTTACTATAGGAGTAAAAGGCATGGTGTTTTTACCAAAGTCAATACAAGTGAATAGCTTTTCTGATTCATATTTATATAGTGCAATGGTTATTCCACTTGAATCAACTTGGGATTTTATGTAATCAGATTCTGTATTTAAATTTCCATTTCTATTATTCTCGATAGATAAATAAATATATTCCCATAGCTCATTGTAATCATTATTCATGTAGTCAGAGGGTTTCTTTATGGAGTTAAACTTTTCTACATCAAGCTGTTGAACTCCAGAATGAACAATAAGCTTTAATTTATTATTCATTTCAACTTCAATAATGTCTTTATTGAGGGAAGTATAAATTCGTATCCCGGAAAATGCCAATGTTAGGATCATCACGGGCAACAATATTGATAACAGCTTTAGCCACAATTTTTTACGTAGTACATTTTTTACGAGTTTAAAAAATAAGTAGAGTATAAACAAAAGTATTAAAAAAACAAAAATACATATAAGCATATGCAGGAATATGTCTATTAAAGAAAATTTGGCTTCATTTATTGTTTGCAATACTTTTCCTTCAAGAGTCATAATTGTAAGTGTATTTATTGATTTGTCAGAATCATTAGGTATCTCAGAAGCTGCAACCATGATATTTCCATCAGAATTTACACCAATACTTCTTATGTCAAAAAAAGATTCTTGGTCATTATGGAACTTTCGCAAAAAATTTAAGGAATAAAGAGTTTGGGTTTGTCCATCAGGTTTTATGAGGATAATACTATTTGTATTCTTGTCGCAAAACAATAAATCATCATTATGTTTGTATAAATTGAAAGGAATAAAACGTTGATTTCCTACTTTGTCAGAGGAATATAGCAATTGGAAATTTCCATTGGTATCCATTGAATAAATATTGCCTTGTGCCGTAGAAATATATCTTATATCCGTATCTGCCCCAATGATGTCAACTATATAGTTTAAATTAATATCACTTTGACAATTCTCAAAAGCCAATGTTTCACAGTTGTATTTTTTAATTTTTGCACTGCTGTCATCAGCATTTTTTATGTAGAAATATAAAAAACCATTCTTTGCCTGAAGTCCTTTTATTCGGCCTACTGAAATGGGGGAGGATTTTTCGTCATATGTTTCACAGTATACCTCTCTGTTAAACTTGCCAGAGGAGTTATAGGATAATAATAAACTGTAATGAACATAGCGACCATGAATACCAAAGCAATCTACAAGAACATATACATTCTGATTTTCGTCCACTGAAAAATCTACAATATTATATATGATTTCTTTACTTTGCTTTGTAGAAATATTAATATTATCATTTAAATAAGGCATTATGCTATCCTTATCAAGTCTAAATACTAGATTACCATTAGAATCAATTTTCATAATCTTGTTCCGATTATTGTCAATGGCATACATGTTTTTTTGAGTATCTGATGTAGCAAAGGATATATCTGAAAACTTAATACTGTTTTTTAGCGGAGATTTTAAAAATATTTTATTTGTGGGTGAGTAGTCAGTAAATGTATCTAAAATTAAATCTTTATTTAGAAAATAATAGATGATAGTTAAAGATAATACTGATATAAGCAAAGTGAACAAAATTATTTTTTTTCTCATTTTACCATCCTAAATCATTTTGATTTTACATACTCGTATATTTGTTCTAATAATGTATTTATTTACAATCATAATATACTATTAAGATACTAAAATAGCAATTAATCGTCAATGATTTTTTGACATATATCCATAAAAGAAGTCAATACATGCTTAAAAAGTACTCCCGTGCAATATATATCTATTGCTCGCTCACGAAATTGGCGCTGAAATAATTGCGGTTTTGATATTTTTATAAATTTTATCTTCAATATAAGTAATACAGTGTTATAATTACAGTTGGTGGTTTTTTGATCAGCATTTTATACTAGGTTTTGCAAGGTATATTTGCAAAAAGGAGACTAAATTGAAGGAAATATTAAAAATATCACAAAAATTCTGGCATTTGTTCCATTCCAAAAATAGATATATTTATATGGAAGCTCTAATGATTATATACGATGAATATTTGTATAATGATTATTTTTTGACTAAAGAAACCTGCATACAGCTTATCGCAGAGCATTTTTCGGATAGGATTATTGATATAACAGCAGATGATGAAGAGCTGGATTTTGAAAGCTTGAAGGATGTTGATGCAAATGTGGAGCCAATGGCAACTAAAATATTAAATAGACTGCTGCGTTTTACTTGGTTGAAGAAGGTAGAGGATTACAGCTCCTTTAAAACCAATATTGTAATACCTGACTATGCTTCAGCCTTCATAGAGGTTTTTAGGAAATTGAGCAACCCCGACTCAAGTGAAACAGACATTTACATACAGAATATTTATACAAATATATATTCCTTTTATTATGATAATAAGGCAGGAATTGAGCTACTGAAAACAGCAAGGGTAAATACAACAAGGCTAAATAGAGCTTTACAGGACATGCTTCACAATATGGATGAGTTTTTTGAATCCTTACTACAAAAGGAAAATTATGAGGAGCTTTTACAGGAGCATCTTGATGTGTATGTTGAAGCAATTGTAAATAAAAAATATAGTCTTTTAAAAACCAGTGACAACTTTTATATTTACAAAAATGATATTAAAAAGTTACTACGATTAATCCAAGAAGATGAAAGAAGACTGCATTTATTAGAACATAAAATGTTGGGAGAAGGCAGAAAGCAAGAAGATATTGAGAATGAATTTATGGATATAATTTATGAAATTGAACGTGGAATTATAAACATGGAAAATAGAATTGCACATATTGATACAGAGCATAGCAAATATGTGCGGGCAACTGTTAGCCGTCTGGAGTATTTATTAAGTAATGATGATAGTATGCAGGGAAATGTGATTGCTCTGCTCAATCTGATGTCGAATGACAACAATAATGAAATGCTTAATCAAGTGGCAGCAGCAATTCGTATAAATGACCATACCATTATTTCTGCGGATTCCTTCTATAAAAAGAGAGGCAAGCACAAGGTATTTGAAGAGACTGTTGAAGTTGAAGAGCAAGTGGAAGAGGAACTGTCAAAGGAAGAAATTCTGAGAATTAACCGAAATAAAAACCGATACAGCAAGGCACAGATTGAGCAGTTTATATTAAGCCAAATGGACAATGGGATATATTCTACAAAAGAGCATTTAATTGAAAATGATGAACAATTTGAATTGCTTATTTTAGCTTATGACTATAGTATCCGCAAAAGCAGCCCCTTTCATGTGGTTCCGGGGGAAAAGGCTACAATTACAAATGGAAAATATACGTACCCTGATATAATATTTGAGAGAAACTACAGAGGAGATTAAAAATGTTTCCATATTACCATGAATTATTGGATGAAGAGAAAAATGAGCTGACAGAGGCTGTTAAGACTCTGCAAAGCCAGACCTTTATATTGGAAAGAAAATATGACAAAAAGACAGAGCGGTATATCCCCAATAAACTGTACCGAACCTGTGAAAGGCATTTGGATTTTCTTAAGGAGTATTTTAGAATAGCAGATATTGAAGTAATAGAGAACAGGCAGTTCGGAATTATTTTAATACGCACACAGAATATACAGGGTGACAAGCTAAGCAGGCTTACAACGGTATTCATTCTATTGCTGAAGCTTATATTTGATGAGAAGATGAATACAGCTTCCAACTCAATATATGTATACACAACTCTTAATGAGGTTTATGACAAGATACAGCTTTTTCGTTTGTGGAACAGCAAGTCCATTTCTCCTACAGAAGTGAGAAAAACAATTACTGCGCTTAGAAAATATCAGGTTATTGAGATAATTGATGATATAGGAGATCTGGACGGGGATACAAAATTTATAATATACCCTACAGTTAACCTGCTATTTGACGGACAGGCAATTGAAGGTATTATACAGCAGTATCAAGAGGAAGAGGAGGATGCAGATAATGAGCCGATTTCAAGTAATGACGAAGATGTGTCTGAACAATTGGCACTACATTAATGAAAAGTTAATCTGCTTTAATGATGAAATAAACTTTTTTACAGGTCATTCAGGCAGCGGTAAATCCACCGTTTTAGATGCGTTGCAAATAATACTATATGCAGACAGCAATGGACGCTCCTTTTTCAATAAAGCAGCAAAAGAAGATTCTGACCGAACCTTGATAGAATACCTTAGGGGTATGAAGGTAGTTCAGGAAAACAATACTATAAGCTATCTGAGAAACAAGAATTTTTCTTCAACAATTGTGTTAGAATTTCAGGATTCTGAAACCTTGAAGCATCAAAGCATTGGAGTGGTTTTTGATGTTGATGTTTCATCAAATTATGTTAATCATATGTTCTTTTGGCACACGGGAGAATTACTGGAAAACCGCTATCGTAGCGGAGATAAGGCTAATTCCATTAATGAACTAAAGGAATACATAAGAGACAATTTTGCTAAAGAGGATTACTATTTCAGCAGAACAAATGAAAAGTTCCGAAATGAGCTCTACAGCAATTATTTTGGAGGGTTGCACCCAAAGCATTTTCCTTCTTTGTTTAAAAAAGCAATACCATTTAAGATGGATATGAAATTAGAGGATTTCGTCAAAAACTACATATGCACAGAAAATGATATTCATATAGAGGACATGCAGGACAGCGTGGCACAATACATCAGGCTGAAAAGAAGGCTAGAGGATACTAGAAATGAAATAGAGGCTCTGACTGGTATTCATAATCAATATGAGGTGTATAAAACTTATGGAAATGCAATTAAGCAATATCAGTATAATTATGACAAGCTAGATATACAATCAATTGAAGCAAGGCTCGATAGAATTCAGTTTCAGCAAAAAAAGAATAAAGAGGACATTCTGGATTTAGAAAAAACAATTATTTCTCTTGAGCAAGAGCTAAAGAAATTGCAAAGCCAGAGAGATGAAGTGGTTAGTTCAATTAAAAGCAGTGGATATGAGCATTTGGAGGCAGAGCTAAGATCTCTTAATCAAGTGCTGGAGTTACTTTATAGGGACAAGGCAGAATATGATAAAACAGCAAATAACTTAAATGCATGGCTAAAAACTGATATTCTAGAACAAGATATATGTGCGAGTATAGAGAGCTTTAATGAGTATAATGCAAATTGTGAGCAAATAGAAAAAATTAAAGTTGCTATTAATAATGTTAGGGCGGGGTTGGAAAAGGACAAAGGAGAGCTAACCTCAAGGATTAATGAACTTAAAAGGGCTATTGCTGATATTTTGAAACAGATAGTAGAATTAAAAAATGGTCATAAGGCTTATCCTTCCTATTTGCTGGAGGCTCAGGACTATATAACTTCTAAATTAGAGAAATTTTATGAATGTCCAATCCGGGTGGATATTTTGGCAGATGTTATAGAGGTAAAGGACGAAATCTGGCTTAATGCTGTAGAAGGTTATATGGGCAACAACAAGCTTGCTTTGGTTGTTCACTCTGATTATGTAAAGCAAGCAATGGAGGTATATAAAGAACTCAATCCTAAGAAATATTACAAGGTTGCCATAATTGACACTGAGAAGGTATTGAGAGATGCCAAACCAATGCTTGAGAACTCGCTTGCAGAGGAAGTAGAAACAAATATAGATTATACAAGAGCATATATTGATTTCCTTATGGGTGCAGTGATTAAGTGCAATTCTATAGAAGAACTGAGAGAAAATAAAAGCGGAATAACACCTGATTGCGTGCTCTATCAGGGGTACAAGCTGCAGCATATAAATCCTCGAAACTATACGGAACATGCTTACATTGGACAAAGCGCAATTGAGAGAAGACTGAAACAGTTAGAGCAGGATTTATCAGAGCTACAGTCTGCAAAACAACCTCTTGACCAGCAATTAAGTCAAATTGTTCAGGTTCTTGGATATGAACAACTTTCTAATGATGTTGAATTCTATAGTAAACAGCTTCAAGAGATTAATGAAATTGATACAAAGGAAGTGCAAAAACAGGAGTATATACGAAGGATTAAGGAATTAAAAGAGAAGAACATAGACGAATGGAAGACTAAAAAGTTTCAGCTTGAAGAGCTGATAAATGCTAAATCTAAGCTGAAGGAAACTGCTAATGTTGAGCTAAATAACAAGAATAAAGAGGTTGAAAAGTCCATAGATGATATTTCTTATTTAGGTATGGAGTTATCTGAAAAGAAAAGATTATTTATTTTGGATAACGAAAAAGAAGCTTTATTCAGTAGCTTTATTAGTGAACGAGCTTCATCAAAATTAGATGATATCAAAAATCTTTTATTGACTCTTAGGGATGACAGTGTAAAAAAATCTAGTGAGGAATATGAGAAATTAGTCCGCATCAGAGAAAATTACAAAAACCAATATACTTACCGCGGTTTTTCGCTAACCTGTAAGGATAACGAAGCGTACGACCAATTACTTGAGAATCTTAGAAGTGAAAAGCTAAATGAATTTATGGAAAAGGCAAATGAGCAGGCTAAATTGGCTGTTTACCATTTTAAGACGGATTTTGTTTATAAAATACGAGATGCAATAAAAGAAGTTATGCAGCAGAAGGATGATTTGAATAGGGTTCTGGCTCAGTTGGATTTTGGTAAGGATAAGTACAAGTTTATCATAGCTAAGAATCAAGGAGAGGATGGAAAATTCCATGATATGTTCATGGACGAAAATTTAGAGATTAATCCCCATCAGCTGACAGGAAAGCTGGAAAACCAGATGGATTTGTTCAGTATGAAGCATGAGAAGGATTATAAGGAGCTAATTAATGAGTTGATAGAATTGTTTATGCCTCCTGAAAACAGTGATTCAAAAGCAATGGAGGAGGCAAGGGCAAGCATGGAAAAATATGCTGACTACAGAACTTATTTGTCCTTTGATATGGAGCAAATAGTTGATGGTATGCCTCCTATGAGACTTAGCAAAATGCTATCCAAAAACTCAGGCGGTGAAGGGCAGAACCCATTGTATGTTGCTTTGCTGGCAAGCTTTGCTCAGGTTTACAGGATAAATTTGAAGGCTAACATTAGAAGAAGACCAACTCCAAGGCTGGTAGTTCTTGATGAAGCCTTTTCCAAGATGGATGCTGAAAAGGTAGGCAGCTGTATTGGATTAATCAGAAAGCTGGGCTTCCAGGCAATCATCAGCTCAACAAATGACAAGATACAAA
The DNA here is from genome assembly GCA_023395575.1 of Bacillota bacterium. Taxonomy (GTDB): domain Bacteria; phylum Bacillota; class Clostridia; order Acetivibrionales; family DSM-1351; genus Ruminiclostridium. The sequence goes on along the minus strand of JAEWZA010000473.1, from coordinate 1,703 downwards.
ACTATGTGGAAAATGTTGACAAAACCTTTGTATTTGCAAATCCAAATAAGAATCGCATATCCATTCAGGAGTTTGAAAGAAAGGATTTTAGGGAACTGCTGGTTGTGGAGGGAGAAGAGGAGTATGACAAATAAAAGTAAGTAAGACAGTTATTAGAACATGCTTCATCTCTGAATTTTGCAGATTTTAAATGAAATTTTGGTTTATTATACTATAATCCTACGGTAAAAATTAAAATTTTATGCATTTTATTTATTTGTAATATTAGATAAAATATGGTATTTTTAAATAGAATGATAATATATTTTCGATTATTTTTTTCAAGTAAATAACAAATTATTACAGAGAACATCTAAATGTACATTTATTAACCATGCTATTTACAATTAATGTATTAATTTAAATGTATTGATAGTTTATGGTTATAGTGCTATATTAGGTCGAGATTGGTTTAAAACACTGCAGTGATTTTAACAAACTAATACATAAATTTTGTGGAGGTAATTAAGTATGAAAATGAAAAAATTGTTAGGAATAGGTGCATTAGTTGCCTGTTTATCATTATCACCAATTAGCACTTTTGCAGCATCTTCTGTTTCTGGATATTGTGGATTAATTAGCTGTTATGGTTCTGTATCTTTTGGAACAGATTCTGCTTCTGCATATACAAGTGCTTCTTCCTCACAAGTTGCCTGTACTGCATCAGTTAGATATAATTATGGATGGAACCAAAGTACTTATATAGTTAGTTCTAATAATAGTAGTCCTTCCTCTTCAGTAACTGCAAATGTTAACGCAAATCATTATAGCGTAAGAAATCTTGGCGCAATTGGGACGCATGGTGTTTATTCCGGTGCTAGTTCATGGAGTGATACTACTAATATAGGAAGTTTTTAAGTATATTTTTTCTACTGCCAATTCAAAAAGTTGCTGTAAAATTGTTTTACAGCAACTTTGAATTTTTGCCATAGTAAATAGGGGGATAAAAATGAAGTACTTGAAAAATAAACTTATTCTAGTATACATAATGACTTTGTTAATCACATTATCTGGCTGTGGAAGTAAGCAATTTACTGAAAATACGTATATAAAAGGTCAAGATTCTCAATTTATGTATTTTAGGCAAGGTTCCAGTTCAATTATGGCTGAGGCTGAAAATGGATACTATTTTTTTAGCGGTTACTATCTGTACTATGCTGATAAACAAACGATGAAGCCTGTCATATTGTGTAATAAACCTAATTGCATTCATGACAGGGAAACAGATTCTAAAAAAGTATATAACTGCAATGCTTTCTTTAGTAATGATGCATCACCATTTATAGCCTATTATGATGGCAATATCTATGTTACTTCTACTATTTTAGGCAGTAGTAATCAGGAAACTGAGCTTTTAAAAGTGTCTTCTGATGGAACAAAGAGGAAAAGTATTTTAAAATTTGATGTCAAGCCAATGTCTTTGACAATCCATCGTGGTAAATTATATTATGAACAAGCTGCCTATGATAAAAATCAGAAGTCCGTATACTCTATTAATGAATTTGATTTAAATAAGTTTAATGCAAAGCCTGAAACGATATATACAGGAACCCTTGAAGGCGGACATATTCAGGATTTAATGTGTTACGGGAATAATCTTTATTTTTTAGAATTTGCACATAATGAAAAAAGTTTTACTGATATGCATATGAGATATGATATTC
>JAEWZA010000468.1 GCA_023395575.1 Bacillota bacterium | reverse complement strand
GGTTTATGGGGAAAGAAATGCATATTATCAAAAAGAGCTTACTAATGTTTTAACGGCATTTAATGAACATAATGTTGTTGTGCCAGTTCTCAAAGGTAATCTTCTAGCTACAATGGTTTATCCTGAGCTTGAAACAAGAATATTTAATGACTTGGATATGATCATGAAGCTTGGTGATGTAGTACCTGTAACACAAGCCTTAGAAGGAATAGGATTCGTTCAAGGACATTTTGATGAGGAAAAACAAGAAATTATAGCTGCTTCAAGGAAAGAAAAAATGCTGCAGCAGATGGTTTCTCACGAATTACAGGAATTCCAGAAGATAAGCGACAATAAGTTCGCAAAGCTTGTACAGGTTGACATAAACCATGATGTACTTTGGAAAGGAAATTGCCCATATAAGGTACCTACTGAAGAGTTAATTGCTAGAGCGCTTCCTATTGACATTAATGGTGTTAGAGGATATATGCTTGATTACATAGACAATATTATTCAGCTCAGCTGCCATTTGTACAAAGAAGCAACACTTATGATGTGGGTTACTGACTTAAGAGATTTGAAAATCTACAAGTTCTCTGATTTGTATATGTATATTAAGAAGTTCTTTGACAAAATTGATTGGGATTTACTTGTTGAAAGAATAAAAGGATACAAACTTGATAAGGTTGTTTACTACAATTTCCACTATATCGAAATGATGTTTGGTGAGCTAATCCCTGAAAAAGTTCTGAATGCATTAAGACCTGAAGATCTCACTTACTTAGATGAATATGGAATAGAAAACAAGGAACCTTCAATATGGGAATATGATTTCTTTACAAGATTATTTGAGACAGATAGAGTTTTGACTTTAGCGGAAAATCAAGTATCTGGAATGAAGAAGTACTTAGATGCTAAAGCAAAATCAGATGGAGTTTTTAAACATAGAACATTAAATAACTAGAATTTGCGACGCTATTAAATGTAATCGGTGCAATAATGCAATAAGCTTTGAGGGGAGAGGTGAGAATATGACACCTGATAGAGATACTATACTTAAAATGCTGATTACAGCTTTAAAAAGAGATGAAAGTGAATTTGCTAATATAACAGATGATACAGACTTGAGAGAGCATGGGCTTGATTCTATTACCAGCATTGAGACAATTGTTATGTTGGAGGAAGCATTTGATATTAGTGTTGATGATGATGATTTATACATTGAGAATTTTAATACATTAGGAAAGATAATGATACTGCTTGACAAATGTATGAATAATTAATATATTTTACTCTAAGTGCAATCAAAAATACTACCTAAAAATAGGTGGTGTTATTGGTTGCACTTTTTGCATAGTGATCTTTAGTAGCAGAAAACTGTAACTCTTTTAATTTAACTTATACATTAATATAATTGTACATTTTTTTGAATGGAGGTATACTAATGCTATAATTTTGTATGAAAGTTCGCGTTAAGGTGAGCTTGAAAGAATGTGGAAGTATGTTGTTAAGTTATTGTGTACCTCCACGATATTTAATTTATTGTTATATCAAAATTTAGCGTGGAGGTGAGCTTGAAAGAATGCGGGAGTATGTTGTTAAGTTATTGCGTACCTCCACGATATTAAATTTATTCTTTTATCAAAAGTAAACGTGGAGGTTAGTATGCAAATACTTGTTGATGCAGATGCATGTCCTGTCAAAGAAGTAATTGTGAGAGTTGCAAAAAAGTTTAAAATTCCTGTAACAATGATAATTGACACAAGCCATGAGCTTTATGACGATTACAGTACCATAATAACAGTAGATAAAGCAAGAGATAGCGTAGATATAAAGCTAATAAATTTACTAAAGAGAGAAGATATCGTTGTCACTCAAGATTATGGTGTGGCTGCAATGGGATTAGGAAAGGGTGCAAAGGTGCTCAATCAGAATGGCTTGATTTATTCAGATAATAACATTGACAGGCTATTATTTGAAAGACATATAGGCCAAAAAGTCCGCAGAGCAGGAGGAAGGACAGGTAGTGTTAAAAAACGTTCTAAAGAGGACGATGAAAATTTTGAAAGAGCATTAATAAAGCTGATTGGAGGTTAGCTTGAAAGAATGTGGGAGTATGCTGTTAAATTATTGCGTACCTTCACGATATTAAATTTATTATTATATCAAAATTTGGTGTGGAGGTTAGTATGGATAATCATTTAAGAACAATTATTGAAAAACGTATAAATAAGGTTGCTGAAAATCTGAGAAAGAACAATATGCAGGTTCATTATGTAGAAAGTAAAGCAGATGTAGTTAATAAGGTAGCAGAACTGCTTAAGGAAGGAGATACAGTTGGAATTGGTGGCTCCCAAAGCATTTTCGAGAGTGGTGTGTTTGATTTGCTGCTAAGTGGGAAATATAACTTTTTAGACAGATATAAAGAGGGCTTGTCCAGAGAAGAAATAGAAAAAATATACGTTAATTCCTTTTCAGCTGATGCTTATATTTGTAGCTCAAATGCAATAACTGAGAAGGGTGAGCTATATAATGTAGATGGCAATTCAAATAGGGTTGCAGCTATATGTTACGGTCCTAAGTCTGTAATTATAATAGCTGGATATAATAAGATAGTAAAGAATTTTGAAGAGGCTGTAAAACGTGTTAAATCAATAGCGTCACCTGCTAATTGTGCTAGACTGAATTGTAATACTTATTGTAAAGAAAAAGGAGAATGTATGTCATTTTTATCAGATGCAGCTGATATTACAGATGGCTGCAACAGCCCTGATAGAATTTGCTGTAATTATGTTTTTTCGGCTTATCAAAGAAAAAAAGACAGGATAAAGGTAATACTAGTAGGTGAAGAATTAGGTTATTAATGGAGGTAAAAAATGATTGTATCATCCTTAAGAATGAAGCTTTATGCACCTAACTGCCATTCTCTGAAGGATAAAAGAATGATAGTAAAAAGCTTGATTAATAGAACTCGCAACAAGTTTAATGTATCAATAGCTGAAATAGAAGAACAGGATTATTATCAAACAATAGTAATTGGTGCAGCATGTGTTTCATCAAGTAAGGTTCAAGCAAATGCTGTTTTAGATGAGGTTATGAGATTTATTGAAGGAAACACAGATGCTGAGATTACAGACTTTTTATTTGAAGACAGATGAAAAAACAAAGACCTTTTGAAAATAAAGGTCTTTGTTTTTAAAAGGGAAAAGGTAATTAAATGGATTGCTAGTTTGTAATATTTATTTATCTTCAGTAAAGGTAAGCTTAAGAGTGAGAGTCTTATCTCCTCTGATAACTACTGCGTCGACAGTATCGCCTGCCTTATGCAACTTCTTTACAGCATCTATGTCGGACATAGTTTTTATATCTTTGCCATCAAGCTTTACCAGTACGTCACCTTTCTTTATTCCTGCAGCATAAGCAGCTCCATCTGCTGGAACTTCAACAACGTAAATACCTACAGGGATTCCGTACATTTCAGATATATCTTGTGAAACCTCTTGTCCTGAAATACCTACTAGTGGTTTTCCTTTTACATAACCGTATGTCTTCAACTGCTCAATTATTGGTTTAGCAGTATTAATTGGAATTGCGAAGCCTAAGCCTTCGACGCCAGATACAGATATTTTAGCTGAATTTATACCTATAACCTGTCCTTTTGAATTTAATAATGCACCACCGCTATTACCTGGATTTATTGCTGCATCTGTCTGAATGAGATTTAACGACATATTTCCAGTCTTTAATTGTCTATTTAATGCACTAATAACTCCAGAGGTAACTGAGCCTGCAAATTCCATTCCAAGCGGATTGCCTATAGCAACTGCTAAATCTCCAACCTCAACATTTGATGAATCACCAAGCTCTGCAACTGGAAGGTTTGCGAGGTCAATCTTTATAAGTGCCAAATCATTGTCGCTATCCCCACCGATAAACTTAGCAGTTGCTTCACGTTTATCAGGTAAATAAACTGTCAGAGTGGTATTCTTTATATTACTATTTGGGTCAGCATATTCAACAACATGATAGTTTGTCATAATATACCCATCAGGACTAATTATAATTCCTGAACCCTCAGCATCGGATGTGGATGGTACTGAAGAACCAAAGAAGAAGCCACGATTGTTGGTTTTAAATGTCATTTTTATACCTACAATTGAAGGTCCAACTTTTTTCGCTATTTCTGTTACTGTTAAATCATTTAAATTTGTTGAGGCTACTAGGTTTGTACCGGAAATATCATTTCCTACAGAAGATGTTTGTAATAATGCTCCATTTGATGAAATATTATTCTGCATATTGCTTAACTGCTTTGAAAAGCTGGTATATAGTGCACCACCTACAACAAAGCTTGTAATAACAGAAGTAACTAGTACAAGTGACATATAGGCCAGCAAAGTGTGTTTTCTTTTGTTGTCAGGCTTAACAATGCTCTCCTTGTAGTTTAATTGATTTTGAAACTGTTGGTTTGCACCGTTTATAAAATATGCTGTATTCTGTGGCTGACTATCCCACTCTGTATTGCTTTGTTCTTGAGAGTACACAGTGTTATTATCTGGTGCTTCAGTGCTTGAAGTAATATCGTCACTTGATGTGTTTTCCCAATTGTCAGTACCTTGTACCTGCTCAACTGAATTAATATTATCTTGTACCTGCTCATCTTCTGCTTTAACTTCGATATTATAAGTATACTGTGTCTGATTATTCAAATCTTGATTCTCGTGTTGCTGAATATCTAAATTGTTGTCATTTTGTAATTCAGTATTCCAATCATCATTGTTTCTATTAAACATAATATTACCTCCTATCCGAAAATATAATTTGTTTTATCTTATGTTTATATAATAAACTTTAATTATGTACAATTTACTAAGAAAGTTTTAATAAATTGTTATTAAATTTAAAACAAATTGTTAACAAGGCAATTAGCATCTTGTGAAAAATTTAGGGATAGGAGATAGGGGAAACAGGTTTGATAAATTAGATTTATTACATGTTAATTAAACTCGTTGTGCGAATTTATTTTGAACTGAGTTTGCAGGTAAACAAATTATTATCACTTATACGCGAAGTACAACTTAGATAAATGGTATAATTGATAAAAAATGTTCGCTTGGAATATGTCGGTTAAGAATAGTTGATTTTTGCCAACGTAATAATGAAGCATGGATGCTGAATGCAAGTGGTGGTGCTAATTTCTTCATTCATTTAAATGGTTATTTACGAACATAAAATCGTAGGGTATTTCTTCACAGAAAATTTCATATAGAGACTTGCTTGCTTTTTTATCAATATCAACAAGAACATATTCCTCTAATATAGCAATAACCTTGCCGTAGCCAATAAATTTGTCATCCCTTGTAAGTGCTATTAGGTCATCTTGCTTGATAAAATCTCTTTTTTCACATTGAACTATCATATTTCACCTTAAAATATTTTTCTCACTTTCCTATATTAATGATTATTAGATATATGAATATTTCTAAAAAGTATAAGAGTATTTATCAAGAAAGTGGCATTATTATTTATATCCTGTATTAAATACATTTATTCATTAATGAAAAAATCATTTTAAGCCGATTAATACTATATAACGAGGCGAGAATATCTCCCGCCTCGATGAAACACCGCTGATGTAATGAAATTTTTCTACAATCGAAAAATTTCATTTTGAATCTAGGCGTTATAAGGATATGTGGGGTGCTAATAAGCACGAAAATCTAAGGAGGGATTGAATATGATAAAAGGAGTAAACTCGAATCAAATAACAAATCAAAATGTTTGTACTAAAAAGCAAGAAAAAACAAAAGATATATCCGGTGATAAAGCTTCTAAGGAAACTGCAGTTGTGCTAGAATTAGGAAAATCATCAGAAAATACTGCCGGAGTTTATGGAAAGCCTACTACATCGGCAAAAAATACATCAGAAGATAATGTAGAAAAGAAAACAACCTCAGCGAATGCTGAAGAAATTGAAAGATTATGGGCTGAAGCAAATAGAGCTACACAAAACCTGAGGGATTTGGTAGAGCAGTTACTAAAAAGTCAAGGTAAAAAATTTCATGACGTTATTTCTGGAAAAGAAAGCTTGGAAATCGATGAAGAAACAAGGGCTGCTGCTCAATTAGCTATATCAGAGGATGGAGAATGTGGTGTACAAGCTGTAAGTGACAGAATTGTTGCATTTGCAAAAGCAATTTCTAACAATAATCCAGAAAAGTATGAAGAACTTATGAAAGCAATAGATGAGGGCTTTGCACAAGCGGAAAAAGCATTGGGTGGTCAACTACCTGAAATATGCAGAAAAACCCATGAAGAGGTTAAAAGAAAAATGGAAGAGTGGAAAGGTGGAGCTGGTGCAGATGGAAACAGCATGGCTGAGAAGGTTTAAAGCATAACATTAATTTTAAGTATTTTGATTTGCAAAAGCCGTTCCTTTAATTAGGAACGACTTTTGCTCACATATACATATATAAGTGCTGGGGACACTATATAACGAGATAAGAAAATGTACTCCACTTATATAAGTGGTGGGTACTGCTTTGGTTTTCAGGCGATGAGAATATCTCACGCCTCGTTGAAAAGCTCTGCAAAGGTACTATAATATTTAAGGAGCGCCCTGCTTTTTATTCTATTCGTAAGGCCTTGTATTCACCTGGTTGCAGGGATATTTTAAAATAAGTGTTTCCATTTCGGCTCATTCCGTCAAATTGAGGAGCAATATAGCAATTACTAGGTTCAATTTGAGATATATGCTGGCCCTCCTTGTGTACAACAACTGTGAATTCAACATTTGTTTTTCTGAAGGATTCAACGATAAAGGTATTATTGTCATATACAAAAAGACCAATATTTGAAGGTGATTCTATATGAACAGGCATATTAACTGATGCTGTTTCTCTTATTAAGTTTAATACAGCCTCAGGATAGCTATACAAATCTCCCGGGTTTTCAGGAATAGTCAAAACATAAAGATTACCTTTGCTATATTTGTTTTGTAATAACACTGCATGATTATTAGAAGTATCTATTCCCACTGCCATTTGCCAGCTGTCATTTGTTTTAAAGTCAATGTGGGGCAATAGAATCTCTTTTTCAGAATAATAATAATCCTTGAAAGCGCAGCACATCATATGAACGGCAAATTCTTTAACTATTGACTTTTTATCAGTATAATTAATTACAGCTATATCAGAGAGCTGCTCGTTAAGAGCTCTAAGTAAGCCAGTAGTAATCATTACGGAATTACCATCACACAAACTCTTTTTAATTTTATCAACGATATCTGAATCCTTTTTCGCACTTTCTGTAAGAAGAATAAATTTGCTATCTGAGGGGTATTCTGAATATGGTTCAAGGGGTAATCCTAGCATACCAAAGTATCCGTGAATAAAATCCTCACCGTCAGAGTTGAAGGGCTTATAGCATGAGATTCCAACAGGCTCACCAATATGTCCCATAAGCTTATCAAATTGCTCAAATACAAAGCCAGCAAGTGGTACGTAAAGCTTGTAATCATATGCTAATAAACCGGCACAGAAAAGGGTTATTTCCTTAGCCTTAGAGAAAAGGGTCATATATAATTGCTCTACGTAAGTATCTAAGGTGCAATCAAAGGAGTCAAACCATCCACCTAAATTTTTACCAGGGTTTATGTTTTCAAAATATCTTATTATAAAGTAACCGATATATCTCTGCAGAACCTGCTGCGTATATTGTGAATCACGTGTTTCTGTTCCGGTATAAAAGGAATCAAACAGATTTGCTTGAGCTTTTGGTGTATAACCATTAAACTGGTGGTGATCATACCAGTTTGGATATTTTATTATCATATTTATATTTGGCTTAACTGCTTTTGCTGTACTCATAATTTCAGAAGATACTTCTGCTAACAGCTGTGTTCTGAAATCTGCCCAACTTTTGCTGCCCTTTGCTTCAATACATGAATCACATTTGCAATTAGTAAAATAAAAATCGTCTAGAATTATTTCATCAAAAATACTGGCTGTATATGCAACTACCTCTTTTAGCTGCTTTCTTTGCTCAGCATTACTATAGCAAAAGGAACTAAAATCCCAAGTGTTATTTGTTTTGGGGGTAGTGGTGATAGCACCTGATACTTTAATTCCTTTTTCTTTAAAGAACTCTTTACAGAAAAGCATATTTTCCTCTGAAAGAAAAACGCCACTGCGATAGGTCTCTAGATAAACTTTTCCAATATTTATATGCTTGGAAAAAAATTCAAAGGAGGATTCAAAAGCATTATCTTCCTTAAGCTTTAATATATCAAATGCGTTGTAAAAAATGGCTGTACTAAAATTTTTGTAGGACATATATTATACCTCACTTAGTATTATCATTATTTTGTAGACTTCATAGGTGTTAGAGCTATTAATATTAGTACAAATGCTTTGAATTTTGTTATTTTGGGATATATTCCTTGTTGTTTTGGGATATATTTTATATTTCTTAAACTCAATTATAGATATCATATTAAAAAATATCTCGTCAAAGGTTGCTTTATATTACTCAAATATTGCTTTTTTGAATTCTGATGGAGAACAGCCTTTTACTTGCTTGAAAACTCGGTTAAAGGTCTTTATGCTGTTGAAACCAGAATTAAATGAAATTTCTGATATAGAGTCAGATGTATTAGTAAGCAGATTTACAGCTTTAGATACCTTATAATTGTTCATGTATTCCCCGAAGGTCATACCCGTGGTATCTTTAAAAAATCGAGTGAAATGATACATACTAAAGTTGGCTGATTTTGCAACATCAGCTAGTGAGATTTCTTCCTTGTAGTTTTCGTCTATATATTTTGTCACCTGCTCAAGTATTTCTAGCTTTTTCATTTGTTTATTCAATTGAGCAGAGCAAAGCTTTTCACTTGGCAAATAGCGCACTATTCCAGCTGCAATGTCATAGAGCCTGGCGCCGATAAATAAATCAGATCCTAGCTGCTTTTCATTTTTCTCTTTATATATATCTAGAATTTGTTTTTCAAAAAAGCTATGAACGGTAAATTCGTTGTTTTTATTATTAATATATGGGATATGAGGATCTAAAATCTTTATTCCTGTCAAAAGGTTTGAAAGTTCCTCAAATAATGCGGGCTCAAATATGAGAATAATTCTATCACATTTTTGGGGCTGCATTATAAAATAGTGCACTTCTCCCATGCCTACGATAAAAATATCTCTATTATGTAAAGTGTATATAGCATTGTTTTGACCAATTTTAAGTTCTTCACCTAATACATAAACTATTTCAATTCTTTCATGCCAGTGAGGAGGAAATTCTTGAACATCAGTATTGAATATATATATTGGAAATGGTCCGGTATTGTTTCTGTAAATTTTTTGATGATGTGCTTCCATAGTTGATATCCATCCGTATTTTGTTCAAGTACTTTATTTACGGCATGGATTTCTACCTCCTTTTAACCTCTATTTTGTTTTGTCTAACTGTGATTAAAAACCATAACAGAATATTATGGTTGAGTGTATGTGTTGTATATTTAGTATGCCCATCTTATGTAGTATGTCCATCTTATGTACCTCTTAGTATATACTAACATAGAATATTTTATATATAAAGAATCATTTATGGCTTGATTCCATATTATAGTAATATAATCAACTTTAGCATATAAGTTTTTCGATTAGGTGTATATATCTCATTTATTTATATACCAACTACACTGATAAGTTTAAACACATATACTTTGGACTTTGAATGATATTTTGAATTTACAAGTAAAATAGGCTATGCCTTTAGGAAATCTATATATTTTAGCTTATAATTGGGAAAGTCGTAGGAGGAAAAAATTTGTATAATATAAATCAATTTGGAAAGTATTCCAATAATATAAATAATGTTATAACAGCTGCTGTTGGTGATGTTAACGGAGATGGTATTCTTGATTATATATATCTCACTGGGAACAAAGTTCAGGGCAGTTCATTTATACAGGATATTACGCTCAATATAAAGGATGGTAAGACCGGAATTATACAGAACTTCAAGCTCGCATCAGATGCAGGATATAGTCCGACATTAATTCTAGAGGACTTCACTGGAGACAAGGTAAAAGATATACTTGTAAGCATTGCATCAGGAGGTAGTGGAGGCATTATGTTCTACTACATATTTACTTATATAGATAATCAAATAAGGATGATTTTTGATTATGAGGACTACAATAATAAATACAGCTATAAAGTAGAGTTTGAAAATTTTTATAAGGTTTCAGTAACAAACATTGAACTTCAAACAAAATATATAATAGATATAACCTATAAGGGTATGGATTATTTAAATGATATATATATGCCAAACGGAGAACTAAAGTCCCCCATTGAAGGATGGGTTGATCCATTAAGCGGTCTGTATCCTATTGATTTTGATGGGAATGGTATTTATGAATTATTAGGATATCAAAGGATATCAGGACTGTATCATGCTGATTCCTTAGGGTATGTGCAAAGTGTTCTAAAATGGAATGGAAGGAAATTTTATTTAATGGATCAGTATGTTGCAATATATGGAACAGAATTTGATGGAAATGGATAAAAACTACATATAGTAGCTTTGCACGAAAAATACAAAAAATTATACAATTTTGTTTCAAAAATAACGAATTTTTTTTAGTATTTTTTACATATACAAATATGTTGAAATGTTATACAATTCATACTGTTGAAAATAATTTATTCTAGTTGGTGGATTTAATCCACCAGCTAGTCTTAATATATTTCTTCCTGAAAATTCTATCCTTATGCTGAAGTCTGGTATAAGGATTTTTATATTTTAATCGAAAATTCACTAGCCTGAACTTGACAAAAGGCTTGATTTTGCTGGTTATTAGGTAATGGGAAAAAATACTGCAAGAAATTAAATAAAAAATAATAATTTCTATTGACATAAATCATCTTCTTTTGTATAATGTAAAAGCACGTTACGAACGGCAAATTTTATGGCGGCGTGGCTCAGTGGCTAGAGCATTCGGTTCATACCCGACAGGTCGTAGGTTCAAATCCCACCGCCGCTACCATAATAAAGCGATGAAATATATCGCTTTTTTACGGCCCGTTGGTCAAGCGGTTAAGACACCGCCCTTTCACGGCGATAACAGGGGTTCGATTCCCCTACGGGTCACCAATTGGGAGCTTAGCTCAGCTGGGAGAGCATCTGCCTTACAAGCAGAGGGTCATAGGTTCGAGCCCTATAGTTCCCACCACAAAAAAGATTGCATTTTAAATGCAATCTTTTTTTAATGTATAGAAAGAAATATATATTAACACTATATTAGATTTGATGCTAATAGAATAAGTTTAAAAATTGACTAATTGTAAATGAAAATTAATGTATAATGTAATTATATTAAGACTATGTATTGCATAAATTTGAAAGGATATAAGTACATGGATGGGATTGAAAGCATAAGTGAAAGAATTTTAACAAAAATTTCTGAAAAGAAAACCTACATGGATAAAAAGCAGATTAACTACTATAGACTCGATTTGCTTGAGCGAATTACAAAAAGGCTTGCAACATTTCATGATGAATGTAAGGAATGTGCAGATTTTATTGGCAAACTTGAGAATTATGTAGATACAATTGGAACTAATGCAGATAAGCAAACTAAAAGGGAATATGATAAATATTTAAATGCAATTATTTCACATCTTGCTTCTAAACATAAACTTGTTGCTGACAACTATTATATGTCGATATATATGCCAATTGGAATGATGTTTGGTATGACATTTGGGGCAGTAGGTATTATTGGTGATTCTAGTAACATGGGAATAGGAATAAGCATAGGACTCTGTATTGGAGTAGCATTAGGAGTAAGCCAAGATGCGAAGGCAAAGAAAGATGGAAGAGTTATATAATCAATAGTATTTTATGAATCAATACTTCTAAAGCCTTTACCAATAATTTCAGATGTATTGCTGATTGTTATAAAAGCAGAGCGGTCTACACTTCGTATAAAGGTACGAAGTCGTATTGCTTGCCTTCTGTTTAGAACAGTAGTAATTACTATCTCCTGTTTGTTAGTAAATGCACCCTCAGCCTTATATATAGTTGCCCCTCTATTAATAATATTTACAATATAGTTTTTAATCTCATCAGGTTTTGAACTTATAATTACCATTTGTTTTTTTACATTCAAGCCCTCCATTACAAGGTCAATCATAAAGGCCTTAATAATTAACCCTAGAACAGAATACATACCTATTCTAATCCCAAAAACAGCACCAGCCCCTGCAGCAATTATAAAATCTGATAGTAATAACGTTTTTCCAATGTCTAGCTTAGTGAATTTACTGATTATTTTAGCAATAATATCTGTCCCGCCTGTAGATGCATTGCAGTAAAAAATTATTGCTGAACCAACTGCTGGAAAGATAATAGAATAAATCAGCTCTAGCATAAGTTCACCTGTTAGTGATGCCTTAATGGGAAATGTTTTCTGAATGAACCAAACTATACCGGATAACGCAAAGCTTGAGTAAATTGTTTTTGAGCCGAAATCTCTTCCGAGGAAAAGAAAGCCCACTAGCAATAAAAGAATGTTAATTATAAGCATCATTGGACCAACGTCAATTCTCGGAAAAAAACTGCTTATAATAATTGCCAAGCCGCTTACCCCTCCAGTTGCAAAATTATTTGGGATTTTAAATATGCAAATACCAATGCCGACTAGTATCAGCCCTATATTAATCAGCAAAAAGTCCTTTGTGAAATTGCTTGTTTTTGTCATATATCTACTCCCATCATTTGTGTTGTAATTGAACAGTGCGTATTGGCACTTAGTATTATTATAGTGTGCTCAAGTATATATTTGCTTATGCTTGCGTCTTAAACTAGATTGTTTATATAATATGGGCTGAATAGTAATTATTAATTCTGGCATGGCAACAAAAACTTTTCGACAGGGTATATCAAAAAACAATAATTCTGTAACTGCAAATTTGTTTTAATCAAACTAGAAATACTTAAATTTATGTTATAGTTGTACAGCAATTTGATGATACCTGTCAAAAACATATTATTTCCCTATTCCTAATGTGACAAATAATTTTTATTGCCCGCATTATAATCATAAAGTCAATTCAATAGCTATTTTTAGATGGTAGTAGCTTTACTCTGCTATAACAGAGTTAAGCGGTAAAATATTAAAATACAAATGATAAAGTACAGGGGGAACAAAAAAGATGAAGACAGAGACACTTCCGTATAAAAATATTGGGGGCTTTAATTCTGCTGAGCATAAGAAGAGCAGAGGTACAAAACTTTTGGCTCTGCTTGAATATCTGAATAAGGCGAATTTTTTTATTCTGCCGATGGCTTTTTTGCTGGGAAGAATCACACTTTTCGATGGACGAGTACCATTTGGTATTGCAATCTATGCGGCGACCTTAGGAATGAATATTAACAGGATATTTATTTCAATTGCAATTTTTGCCGGGATGCTTTCATCGGGTTCAGCTTATGAAAATGAACTCTTCTATAAGTTAATTACAGCTTTTATCGGAATGCTTTTAATAAATGCAATTAATATCCCGTTTAAGAAGAGTATGGGTTCACATTTGAGAATTGGAATTATAACTTTTATAGGTCTATTAGTACCCGAAATTCTCTTTATATCCTTACAGGGCTTCTATATGTATAGTATTCTTGAAGCACTGCTGAACGCATTCATTATTTTTGCACTTGTTTTTGTATTCAAAAATGTAATGGGAGTGCTAGAGAGTCCTACCAGGATATACAGCCTGACAAATGAAGAAACATTGAGTATTGCTATTGCATGTGCATTGACTGTCAGTGGTTTGGGGCCTTTCTATATTTATGGAGTAAGTCTTAGAAATATTTTGTGCATAATAATAATACTTATTTTTAGCTATAAAGCCGGTGCGGGAAATGGAACTGCAATTGGCGTGATTGTGGGAACTCTAATAAGTATTTCTTCTGAATCATCAACTGCTATTGCCTCATTTGCCTTTTGTGGGCTTATTTCGGGAATTCTAAGGAGCATGGGCAAAATAGGCTGTTGTTTAGGTGTATTAATG
Organism: Bacillota bacterium; assembly: GCA_023395575.1. Taxonomy (GTDB): domain Bacteria; phylum Bacillota; class Clostridia; order Acetivibrionales; family DSM-1351; genus Ruminiclostridium. The sequence continues at coordinate 248 of JAEWZA010000468.1, read as the reverse complement.
GGAGATGCAATATTGACATATATTATAACTGGTTCAATTGAGGTGCTTATTATATATGAAATAATTATATCAATTACAGTATTTTTGCTAATCCCAGAAAAAGCTATGGATGTTTTAGTGAGCAGGTTTAATTACAATTTATTAGCTAAAGGAGATAAAAAAGGATATAGCGCAAGAATTAAGGATATTACAGTAGATAAATTAAACAGGTTTTCAATTGCATTTGGCGAAATGGCAAAGACCTTTGA
>JAEWZA010000405.1 GCA_023395575.1 Bacillota bacterium | reverse complement strand
GAAGTTTCGGCAATTCTCTCTGCAATTTGCTTGGTTGTAATGACCTTATTCTTCTTTTGTCGGAGCAGAAACTTCATTCCTGGAAGAGCTCCAACTGTAATTTTACGCAATACGCGTACAAACTTCAACGGCATAAAAACCTCCTTCTTTAAAAGTTAAACATTATAATTAATTGTTGTACCTTTAATAACGTACGTATTAAAAAAAGGTTACATAAGGGTTATAAAAAATTCAAATATTTTTATCAAAGCATTTGTTTAATATTATCATATCTTGAGTTAGCTATAAGTAAATCGCCTACTTACTATCGGTGAATCGCTGTACTTTGCACTTGTAAATCTATGTACTTACGATCAGTAAATACACGTACTTACACATTGAAAGTACAGCGATTTACACATCGTAAGTACGTGGATTTACTTATAGAGAAGTTTGCTTTTAGAGGCTTTATATAGGCGTTTTTAGATAGAATAAACTAAAAATAAGGCATATATAGAGTTTATTAACTTATATATCCCTTATTACATTTCTAATTATAAAAGATTATCTTTTAGGACTGGAAATAATCTTTTTTATATTACCAATATTTTTGAAATATTAATTCAAAAGTTCCTTTAAGAGGAGAATAACCCAATAAGGTATCGTAAGGACCTGGACCTTGTGCAATGCAAGGCATAAAACTATTAAAATCTCCATCAATTCTATCTTCAGTCAATATTCCATCAAATTCTACTATACTATATTCATCTTGAGCATAATAATATGTAGCTTTCACTTTATTATCATCATAAATGGAAATAGTAGATTTGGGTAATAGACTGTCATAATAAAAAAGGGATCTTATCTCGTAAAGATTAGAGTTTATTTTAATAATTTTCAAATATTCAGTATAAACAAAATCTTCAGTATGTCCCCTACATGTATAATTGCCAGATGTATTAAATTCATAAACCCCTTCTTTTAATTCGATATCTTCCTTACAGGAAAAGAAAATAAAGGGAACAATTAGCATTATTGCTGTCATTAAATATTTATTCATAATATTATAAATTTATTTGTTATTCGCATACATTATTATCAATATAAACAGAACTTCCTAAAGGAACTTCAAAGCCATCCTCCAAGTCTATACTTTGAGTGGCTCTAAATGAAAAGTTACGTCTAAAAGGAATAGGAGAACTTAAATTTATATACCTTTTAACAGCATGATCAAAATTTGCATAACCAGAACTTGAGTAAAAATCATTATTACAGTCCATTTTTAATTTATAAACTTTTACATAGTCTACCTCCATTGTGTAAGGAAAAAGAGTATTTGTTGTAAAAGGTAATACACTAGTAGGTGTAGCTATACCCAAATTCACATTCATCGGTATTAAATCATCAGCATAACGACACTGTGTTGAGAAAATTAACTTGTCATCTACATATATTTTGATATGGGTTGGAGACCATTCACATGCTATTTTATGAAAAGTGTTGAAGTTTAGTTTATGCCAAAAAGGATTGTCAAATCTTGGATCTAAGATTATACCTAACTCGCGAGAGAGACTCCACGTCGGTGTATAATAATCATTATTATCAGTAGCCTCATCTTCATAATGAACATTAAAAGTGTGTGTGTAATCAAGGGCATTTATTTCAAATATATCTATTTCACTCCAATTAACACCTGTTTCTCCATATCCCCAAATTGGCCATAAAAAAAATGCAGGACCAAAACCTTGCCCTGTTACTGGATCATTATCTAATTGTGGTAGCTTAATAGATGTTTCAAAATAACCATATTTATATGTATTTTTTGATCTGATTTCTCCAGTTACATAATTTACATTTTCATAATCTTTCCATGGAGTGCCATCATCACGTAATTTCCAATCATAGCACCGTGAATACTCCTTTCTTGAGATTAAACTTAAAATCCCATTATTAAAAATATGCTCATTTCCTCCATGGTTAGGGTCTGTAGATTCTGTTCTTACAGTGGGAGTACCAACGCAAGTACCCCAAGGGGGATACGTCCACCAAATAGATGTATTTAAACTAGTGCCATCAAAGTTATCTTCAAGGCATGGAGTATCCCAATTTAAATCATTAATTGGTGTTTGAGAATACCCTATATTTATTGAAACAATAAGTGTCAATAAGTAAATATAATGTCTCTTCATAACAATCTTTTTTTATTTGGTTAATACCATACGTTTAGTATCGATCAAGTTATTATCAACAAATAAGGAATACAGATACATACCTGCTGCAAGTTGAGATCCTTGGATAATAATACTGCCGTTCCCTCCTTGAGTAATATTATATGTTAATATTTCTAACCCTTGTAAATTGTATATAACAAGTTTTGCTGTAGAGAAAGTTGTAGGTATCTTGAACCTAATTTCTGTATCTGTATTAAAAGGATTAGGAGTATTGTCAAATAATATTGCATCAATAGTCTCATTGGAAAAAGTACTTGATTTAGTGGTTGTGCTATCTTGCGATCTATTTATCTCTATTCCACAACACGATTTTGCTATTTCTTTTAGTGAAATAATATCTTTTTCTTGCATTGTGATGACTTCTTGCAATGAGATTATCTGTCGTTGTTGCTCTTTAATTGCCTCTATTGTAACAGCAATTAAATCAGTATATGCTATAGCCTTAACAGAGTCTTGCATTGTTTTTACTGTTTCGGGAAAGACTTTTTCTACATCTTGAGCAATTAGTCCAAGTCTATATTCTTCTTTATCGTCCTTAAACTGATACCTTACTCCATTAAGCAACATTAATCTTTGAAGAGGAGATTCTATTTGTTGAATATTTTCTTTTAAATTAATATCTGAACCATAATATCCGCCACGCAAAGTATAAAGATATCCCGCTTCGCAAACATAAAAGACATCACGATTCTTTTTAGAACTCCACAAATGATAAGCACAAGCATTATATTTGTTTACTTTAACCCAAAAAGCTCGTCCCCATTGACCAATATTAGAGTTTACGTAACCTTCTCCATAAACTTCAAGTTTTGTTGTTGGATTGTTTGTTCCTACTCCTACGTTACCATTGTTTGTTACTTTCAATTGAGCGTAAGAACATGTTAGAAGTCCTAATGACAGAATAAATAATAATGTTTTTCTCATAATTCAAAGGTGTTAATTGTTTGAAAATAATTTTTGACAAATGTACAGAAATGATTTCAATTATCCAAATATTTAACAAAATTTAATATATGTAATTAATGCAGAATTATAAATTCCGTAAATTCAGAAATAGTATTTTGCATAATCATATAATAAAATTGCAATATGTTTTATTTTACACTTTATGAAAATATCCTATCTTTGCAATCCATTAAAATAGGAATTAGGATGAACAAAATAATAGTAAGCGGAATGCGACCAACAGGTAATTTACATTTGGGAAGTTACTTTGGAGCTTTAAAAAGTTT
>JAEWZA010000230.1 GCA_023395575.1 Bacillota bacterium | reverse complement strand
ATTGGGATTGACCCCTCAATGGTAAATCCAATGCCTATCAATATAAGGCCAATAATAATAGACAACTTACGGCTGTATACATCCGCAACAATTCCTGTAGGAATTTCAAATATAAAGCAAACAGCTTCAAGAACTGTCCCAACAAGAATCAATTGGAGCGGATTCATATGAACATTTTCTATATGGTAAACGATCATAACCGTAGTAACCAAGGAAAATAGCAATGCTGTAATACCGGAATACAGTAAATAAATCTTATATGCAGAGATCTTCTTAATCATCATTTGTTCACCTCCATTCTTATACATTTTCTTTCAAAAATAAGTGCCTTGTTTTATCTGTACTGGCGCTTTCTTTTCTTGCTTTATACAAGGGCATACCAACGTAAATATCATAGCCGCAGGGATTGGTTAAAAACACACCTTTCCCATTGGTATATGATGTAAGCTGTACTTGATAGGTCTTTGATGTTTCGGTAGGAATCCTGCCATACATGATAGTTTCATCCTTTTCTGCGTTGAATCGTTCAATACGAGCCCGCATTTGCTGCAAATCATACATCGCCTTGCTGCTGTACTCCTTCGGAATGTGAAGTTCAAAGTCCATAAACGGCTCCAATAGTTCGGTTTCTGCTTTTATTAACGCCTGCTCAAAAACAAGTGGGGTAAGATGCCGAAAGTCTGAGGGTGTGCTAACAGGACTGTAATACAGACCATAGGTAAAGCATACCTTCAGATCAGTTACCTCCCATCCGAATAAGCCTTGTTCACATGCACTTTTCACACTGTCACTAACAGCACATTGGAAAGACTTGTTGAGGTAGCCATAGGAAACCTTACTTTCAAAAACAAGTCCAGAACCAAGAGGAAGCGGCTCGATGGATAGTCCTACAGACGCCCAATAGGGATTTGGGGGCACTTCGATATGGATAACGGCATCCGCAGCCCGCTTTGGCCGCTCTTTATATATGGTCATTAACTCACCGAATTGAATGTTCAAATGATATCTTTCCTCAAGCAGCCCCTGAATTACTTCCATTTGAACCTCTCCAAACAGCTGCATTGTAATTTCCTCTGTATATTTATCAACCTCGCAGCGAAGAAGCGGATCTTCCTCTGTCAATTCAAACAGTGCCTGTATTAAACGGCTTCTATGTTCCTGATTAAAAGGCATTACAGAAGCCCGTAAGGAGGGTTGTACCATGCAAATTTGCGGTAAATGTTTTTTGCGTGATCCAATAACATCCCCAATCCGAATATTTTGCACATTGGAGATCACAGCTATATCTCCACATAAAACACTCTCTGCAGACACAATTTTCCCATTTCTAATATATTCAAGCTTTTTTATTTTTAATTTTTCTTCACAGCCTTCAACCGCTACGGTGTCACGGACTTTTAGGCTTCCTCCGAAAACTCGTGCAAAAGCCCTTTTGTGCATTTGTTCATCTCTGTCTATTTTATAGACAAAAGCACAAAGATCACCTTGGTCAGTTACGGTATTCACCGGAAGATAGTTTGTAATTGCATTTAAAAGCTGTTCTGTACCAATATTCCTCAGAGCAACTCCGTGTAAGACAGGAAAGAGCTTACATGATGCGATATTAAAAAGAAAAGATGTATTATATTCCTTTTCGGCTATAGGCTGATTCAAAATAAACTTTTCCGCTAGTGATTCATCTAAATCCAGAAGCTTTTCTGCTGCTGTATCTGAAATACTTGCGTAATCACTAATTAAAATATCATTCGAGGCCATTCCATCTAAAATTTGCATAATGGCAGTATCAGGGGTTAATTGTTCTCTAATATCGGTATAGAGTTCATTTAGGCAAACACCGGTTCTATCTACTTTGTTGATAAAAATTAGTGTAGGAATTTTCAGTTTGCGTAAAGTCTGAAAAATCACTCTTGTTTGCGCTTGAATACCTTCTTTTGCTGAAATCACTAAAACAGCCCCGTCTAGTACACAAAGAGAACGCTCCACCTCAGCAATGAAATCCATGTGACCGGGTGTATCGATGATATTTATCTTTGTTCCATTCCATTCAAAAGAAATGGTTGATGAACGTATTGTTATTCCTCTTTGCCGTTCAAGAGACATAGAGTCGGTTATGGTAGTACCTTCATCAACTCTGCCAGCAGAACAGATCGTACCGCTTCTAAATAGCATGCTCTCAGTTATCGTAGTTTTTCCTGCATCTACGTGGGCTAATATTCCTAAATTTATTATTTTCAATTTCATTATCCTCCTCTGGTAAATAAAAAACCCCTGTGACGATACTCTCATCACAGGGGGCAGCTTTCACTTTGATTATTCCACCAGTAGAAGCATACCAAAAAAACGCTAAAGTGCTTTTTTAGAAATAGCAATATAGCAGATGAGTATTTCTTATGAGAGTATCCTTAAATTTAAAGGCGCAACAAATAATCCTACTTCAAGTAGGACAATCCATAGAATGTTAGTGCCTTTCATTATTCAATTGAATAACTATTTAAGAATACCTTGCCGCATAAGATAAAACTCCTTTTGGGTCTAATACTAATATACTAATTTATAATACCAAGCTATATAGTAAATGTCAATAATTTCATAATTTTCGTTAGTGTCAAGTAATCGTTGGCAATTTTTTCTCGTTGTCCTTGCCCCGTCTGAACCTACTTTATATCTGTCCACCTTGGTGTCTTCGGCAAAAATATTTATAAAAGCAATGGTTTCCAAAATATAACCGGACACCAAAGGAGTACCATGGAGGCTCTACTTCGTTCCATTTCAAACTGCTAAAAATTCTGAGGACATTGACTTTGATATTTTAAAAAAGTGGATCTATTCTGCCACACTATTAAGAGCTAATAGACTTTTTTGTAATGTTGAACAACATAAATGTACCTATGAAAACAATAGCTCCTGATAAAAATGGCACTGCGTATCCAAGTGAATCATAGAGCATTCCTGTAACTAAAGGTCCAATAATACCCATGAGGCTGCTTAGGGATGTAGAAACTCCTGCTATGCTGCCTTGTTCATTCTGAGGTACTGATTTTGAAATCAGGGCAGTTAATGTGGGCCACATTAATCCATTGAATGCAGTACTAATCAAAATAACAAAATATTGCATCCAAAATGAAGGTACTAATAATGTAAATACAAGCATTATCGCTTGCCCAATTAAACTAAGGCTCACCACAAGCTTTTCTCCAATGACACGTACCAAGGGACCAACAAAAAAAATTTGTGTAATAAGATTTCCGAATCCTGAAATTATCAAAAGAACAGCAACTGATGCGGGAGGTATATTGTATTTGTTAATCATAAAGAGTTGATAAATAGCATTGTTTCCAGTGAAAACAAGCTGAAATAGCATATGTGTTAATAGCAGAACCCATAAATGGGGTTGGCGAAAATATTTAAAGACGGATTTCAACGGGTAAAAATCTTTTGCATTCATTTCAGTTTTAATACGTTTTTCTTTAGGAAGTGATTCCGGCAGAATGAAAAAGCCAACAATAAAGTTGATAAGAGAAAGGATTCCAGCAGCATACGCAGGGGCAGAAAGGGCGAAATGGCTCAACAATCCTCCTACTGTAGGGCCCAATATAAAGCCTACCCCAAATGCTGAACCGACAAGTGCATAACTCTGTGCGCGGTCTTCATCAATTGTAATATCCGCAATGTATGCATTCGCTATAGAGAAATTGCCTCCACTAATACCATCTATAACCCTTGAAAAGAACAATATCCATAATGCACCGCCAATTCCAAATACAAAATATCCGATCGCCGATCCAAATATTGAAATTAGAAGTAAGGGGCGTCTCCCATATCGATCTGAAAGTAAGCCTAATATAGGTGCAGCTAGAAACTGTGCTGCTGCATAAATAGCAGAAAGCAAAGTCACGGCAAGAGCACTAGTACTGTATTCACGGACGATATATGGACTTACCGGCATCAGAATGGTAAGTCCTAGCA
>JAEWZA010000204.1 GCA_023395575.1 Bacillota bacterium | reverse complement strand
ATATATTCTCACTGCCTGAAAGCCAAAGCAGTACCCTCTACTTATTGAAGTTGGGGAATAAACAATTTTCTTGCCACGATATATTATATCAAATAAAATTATTAATGCAAACATTTGTTCGTTTGTTTTTATAATTTTATTTGATATTTATTTAGTTAATTGATATAATAGCCATTGGAAGTTGGAATATTCATATTACTAACTTGCATCATTATCACAACTGAATAATAATCGGGGAGCTGAAAATAATTCGGCTGAGATAAGTATGTTTTACTTAAAACCCATATACCTGATCTGGATAATGCCAGCGTAGGAATGAGTAATATGTCATACTGCATTTTCACACAGGTATGGCTTTTTTTATGCTTAAAATTTTAAGTGCACTATGCTTCTTACTTCTTTGATAGTTTACTTTAGAAGTATAATTACATATAAATTTTAATTGTTTTTTAATAATAATTAAAGGCTTAGTCCAAGCCTATTATTTTATAAGTTAAGTTATCTTTATTAAATTTAGGAGGTTTTATAATGAAAAAAATGTCTACTAAAATGTTGGTAGAAGCAGGAGTGTTGATTGCTCTTGCAATGATTTTGAGTTATGTAAAAATTTACGAGTTTCCAAACGGTGGTTCTGTGACTTTAGGAAGCATGATTCCCATTATCATTTTCGCTATCAGATGGGGCAGTAAGCCTGGCATTCTGGTAGGTTTGGTATTTGGATTTCTTCAATTTGCACTGGGTACAAAGTTTTCCTATCATCCTGTAGGTATTTTCCTTGATTATATCTTTGCATTTGGTATGCTTGGATTTGCAGGTCTATTCAGAAAGAACATTTTTACAATGATAGCTAGCGTTTTTATAGCCATGGCTGGAAGATTTGCCTTTCATTTTATCTCAGGAGTTTTTTTATGGTACATGTACGCGCCTGAAGGAATGAACATATATCTCTACTCACTTATCTATAATGGAAGCTACATGCTACCTGAATTTATCATTTCTGCTGTATTGGTTATTGCACTTTATAAACCATTAAAGCGATTTATCGAACAGAATAGTATCGCTACCGCTAAAATCTAACATCAACAGGCTGTTTCATCTGATTCCTAATGTACTTAAACTAAAATATAAGTAATGCGGAAATGGCGCATCAGCACCATTTCCGCATTACTTATGTCCATTTTTAGGTTGCGTCCCAATTTGGGATACACATCAATATGATTTATATACTATCTTAATCCCTCTATTTCTATAAAATTATGCAAATCAAGCCACCACTACCCTCATTAATTATTTTCTGCAGAGTCTCCTGCAGTTTCATTTGAGCATCCTCAGGCATCCTGAACAGCTTATTCTGCAACCCTTCCTGCACCAACTCATGTAGAGATTTACCAAATATATTTGACTCCCAAAGCTTAGCAGTATCATTTTCAAACTCTTTTAATAAATATGAAACCAGCTCTTCAGATTGTTTTTCAGTTCCTACCATTGGTGCTATCTCAGTCTCTATGTCCGCACGAATCATGTGAATTGAAGGCGCACTTGCATGAAGCTTAACCCCATATCTGTTGCCTTGCTTAATAATTTCAGGTTCTTCTAGGGTAAGCTCATCCATTTGAGGCGAAACCATTCCATAGCCCTTGACCTTAACTTCATGTAGAGCATACTCTACTCTGTCATACTCTTTTTTGATCCTTGCCAAATCCTTAATTAGGCTTATTAGTTTATGCTCACCCTCAATTTCCATTCCTGATTCTTCACTTAAAATTCTATACAGTAAACCATCAACAGCTAATAAATCAACTAATACAGTGCCCTCACCTAAACTAACCTTATCAATAGTAGCCCTTTTACAGAAATCATAATTTTCAAAGGAGCTCACAGCAGATTTTATTTCTCTTATTCTGCTTGTAGACTTGAAAGTATTTCTTATTGAATCAATTATTTCACTCTTTAACCAATGAGAATCATCAAGAGCTTCAACCCACTTAGGAATATTTATGCCTATTTCTGATATTGGAAACTCCTGCAGTATTTTCTCCATAATAATATCAATATCATCAATTCTCATTTGCAAACAATCCATTGCAATTACTGTCACTCCATACTTCTGTTCCAGCTCATCACGTAATTTTAGTGTTTCCTCATTTCTTGGATTGGTTGAGTTTATTATTATTACAAAAGGCTTATCAATTGATTTAAGTTCACTAATTACTCGCTTTTCTGCATCAATATAATCTTCTCTTTCAATATCTGCAACGCTGCCATCTGTTGTTATTACTATACCAATTGTTGAATGTTCATTGATTACTTTTTTTGTTCCTATTTCCGCTGCATCTTCAAATGGAATTTGATAGTCATACCATGGCGTAGATACCATTCTGGGAGCATTATTTTCCAAATGACCCATGGCACCCTTCACCATATATCCCACACAATCAATCATTCTTACTTTCATCTGTACGTTTTGATCAATAGATATTTCAACTGCCTCATTGGGGATGAATTTAGGTTCAGTAGTCATTATAGTTCTTCCAGATGCACTCTGCGGAAGTTCGTCTATAGCCCTTTCCTTTTGATATGTGTTCTCTATGTTAGGAATAACCAACAAATCCATAAATCGTTTTATAAAAGTTGATTTTCCAGTTCTGACAGGTCCCACAATACCTATATAAATATCCCCTTGAGTTCTTTCAGCTATCTGCTGGTATATGTTGAATTTTTCCACCCTAGAACCCTCGCCTATATTGCTACATGCCCAATTAGGACTATGCATATTTGTCTTGTTCAATATTAAATATATGTACGATAAAAGTTATTATTACAAAAAAATAAAAAACTCAAAATTTTTATATCTTGAGTTTTTTATTTAAATAATAATAATTTACTATGAACCATGGATAGTGAATGTGGAAAGGCGGATAAAATACTGCGGCGAAGCATTTAAGTAAATACCACCCATACCAGCAAAAAACGCTTGCGTTTTTTGAGACTCGAAAGTGTACAATGTAAGTACCAACTATACTTTTAGTTATTTTGGCAACAAACCATTGATAAGTTTGAACACATATAGACTAGGTTTCTTTTTACGCTGAATAGTAACACTTAACAGCCTTTTAAGTTGAAGTCAATTTACTATTGCATCTCATCCTTTTTGTCCCTTGTCATTAAATCTCCAACTGCAACTCTAGGATTCTTTCCTTCATACAGAACACCATAAGCCTCATTAGTTATTGGCATAGACACACCTAGCCTTTTAGCTAATTCATATGCTGGCTTTGTAGTTGCTACTCCTTCAACCACCATATTTACTTCTTCTAACGCCTGCGGAACGCTCTTGCCCTGTCCTATTAATATTCCAGCTCTTCTATTTCTGCTATGCATACTTGTACATGTAACAATTAGATCTCCAACTCCAGTAAGCCCTGAAAATGTATCAACCTTTCCTCCCATAGCAACTCCTAGTCTGGAAATCTCAGCTATACCCCTCGTCATCAGAGCAGCCTTAGTGTTGTCTCCATAGCCTAATCCATCAGATATTCCAGCACATAAAGCAATAATATTTTTTAATGCTCCTCCCAGTTCTACACCAATCACATCTGTATTAGTGTATACCCTGAAATTTGGTGTCATAAATAAATCCTGTAAAAATTGTGCCACTTCAATTTTTTCTGATGCTGCCACTACTGTTGTAGGAATATCTCTTGCTATTTCCTCAGCATGACTAGGCCCTGATAAAACAGCAATATTATTATGAGGAAGCTCTTCTTGCATTATTTCAGAAAGTAACTTACACGTATCATCCTCAATACCTTTAGAACATGTTACTACAATGGTATCTTTTGAAATTATACTTGATAGTGCCTTACAGTTTTGTCTTGTTGTTTGTGACGGAACAGCTAATACTACAACATCACAGTTTTTAGTAGCGATTTCAATATCCGTAGTAAATTCTACACTATCTGGAATTTTGACCCCCGGCAATCTGGTAACATGTTCTTTGTTTGCTTCAAGCATGCTTATTTCATCCTTCATTGGCGACCACACTCTTACATCGTTACCGTTTTTTGATAATAAAACTGCCATAGCTATACCCATACTACCTGCACCAATAACTGCAACATTTCTATTCATATTTACCTCCTGTATTATCTTTCAATGTCCTTTTTCTTAGCACCAATTTTTGATTCAGTACCATTTATAAGTCTTTTAATATTTGTACTATGTCTGCATATTGCCAGTAATGCTAAAACAGCAGCAAATACTGAAAATACTAATCCATTACCTTTTATATATGCTGCTATAGGAAATACTGCACATGCAATAATAGAACTTAACGAAACATACCGTGTAATTATAACAATAACTAGGAATATACCCAAAAGCATAAGCCCTAACTGCCAATCCATCATCATTACAACTGAGAAAGACGTTAGAATTCCTTTACCGCCTTTAAATCCAAAGTACAGTGGCCAATTGTGTCCAATAATTGCAGCTATTCCACCAGCCATACCCCCAATTCCAACTACAGTTGATAATTGGCTTCCAAAAACACCAACCATTGCAGCAGAATTCAAAATAACATTACCAATTATATATGATAAAACTCCTTTTAATATATCCCCCAACACCACAAGAGCTGCTGCTACTTTACCTAATGTTCTTAAAGTATTTGTCATTCCTGCATTTCCGCTTCCGTGCTTGCGAATATCAACCCCATAACATCTTCCTACAATTATTGAAGTATTTAAACTACCTAAAAGATACCCAATAATCAAAACTAAAATGCTCCTAATAATTAAAAGCCCCATACTAACCTCCATGTTGACGTACAAACTATATTGTCGAGTTATTCTTTCTCCCGCTGCCTATGGATAAACCGAATAGGAGTACCTTCAAAACCAAAATTCTTTCTTAACTGATTCTCAAGATATCTCTCATATGAATAATGAAACAGCTGAGTCTCATTCACAAATATAACAAAAGTTGGCGGCTTTATGCCAATCTGAGTCATATAGAAAATTTTCAATTTCTTTCCTTTATCAGAAGGAGGTTGTACCATTGCTGTGGCTTCATTCACCAAGTCATTTAGCATACCTGTAGAAATTCTGAAGGAAGCTTGATTTGCCACAAATTTAATAAGCTCATAAATTTTATTGACTCTTTGTCCTGTCTTAGCTGAAATAAAGAGTACTGGAGCATATGTCATAAAACCAAGACTTTCATTAACTTGTCTCCTGTATTCCTCTAGCGTTCCAGTTTCTTTAGCAACTAAATCCCATTTGTTTATTATAATAATTGAAGCCTTACCCTGGTCATGTGCATAGCCTGCAATTTTTGTATCCTGCTCAGTAACGCCATCCTCAGCATCAATCATAATTAAACACACATCTGCTCGCTCAATGGCAGTCCATGATCTAATAGCACTATATTTTTCGATATTTTCGTTAATCTTACTTCTTTTTCTGATACCAGCAGTATCAATGAATGTATATTTTTGATCCTCTATCTCTATATGAGTGTCAATGGCATCCCTTGTAGTACCTGGAATATTACTGACTATAACTCGGTTTTCTCCAAGGATTGCATTAATAAGGGATGACTTTCCTGCATTTGGTTTACCAACAACAGCAACCTTTATAACATCCTCATCTTCTTCATTATCAATATCCTCTGGAAAATGCTCAAAAACAGCGTCCAACAAATCTCCCATGCCCAAGCCATGAACTGATGATATGACAATCATATCACCAATAGCTAAATTATAAAATTCATATACCTCAGGAGGTGGGTCTCCAACTCTGTCTACCTTATTTACAGTAAGAATAACTGGCTTATTTGATTTTCTCAACATTGTTGCAACTTCTTTATCTGTGGCTGTCATTCCATCCTTTGCATCAACCATAAAAATTATAACGTCAGCAGTCTCTATTGCAACCTCAGCTTGACGTTTCATTTGCTGCATTATTATATCCTCTGAATATGGCTCTATACCACCAGTATCAATAAGAGTAAATTTCTTGCTTCTCCATTCAATCTCGGTATATATCCTATCTCTTGTAACACCTGGGGTATCCTCTACAATAGAAATTCTTCTGCCTGCCAAATAATTAAAAAACGTTGATTTCCCAACATTAGGTCTTCCAACCACTGCCACAATTGGCTTACTCAAAGCTTACACCTCCGAATTTATTAAGAACAAATACTATGTCTTGAATTTTCCTGTTCTCTAATTTAATCTAAATACAAATCTTTCCCACTTCCTATAATTGCACTCACAAAATCAGCTCCATCATTTTCAACAATGCGGATTTTCACATGCAATTCAGCTTCTATTTGCTCAACAGTATAATCATCTAATAGTACGTGTTCTCCTGCTCTTAACATACTTCTGCTTATTAATAATTCCTGCCCCAGCTGCTTGTCTTTTAGCTGCTCAACAATATCACTACCAGTCAGCAATCCACAGACATTAACATGTTGTCCAAAAAAATTATTTTCTATATCATATACTTTTACATCTATTCCTTCAAAAACCTTTGATATTTCACTAACCAATTTTAATATATTTTTATAAACAAGTCTACCTGTAGCAATACTTATATGTCCTTTTTTCTGACTATTAATTTCCTTTTTATTACAGTCTTGCAAAGTATCCTTACAACTAGACTTCCTATTTTTCCATTTTTGAGCCAATTTCAAATTGTCTTTACTTTTTAAAGCTTCTGTTACTTCATCAATAAATAATGCTAGCATTCCAACTCCATTTTCTATTTGTGGAAAGCCTTCATAGGCTTCTTGATTTGGAATGTCCATTTCAGCATTAATATAAAATTCATCAGATAGATATATAACACGTGAGCCCTTTTCTTTCAAAAGCTCATTCTGCCATTTATGTACTTGATTAATAACATTAATGCTGCTTTCTCTGTCAAATGGAATTAGTTTGTATAAATTATCCCTATACTTAGATATCCCAACAGGAACAATTGAAATACTGTTTACTGCAGGATAAAGCTTTGTTAAATCTCCTATAGTCCTATCTAGCTCAAGCTTGTCATTAATATCTTTGCACAATACTATCTGGCAATTAACCTCAATCCCACTATCTGTGAGCATCTTAATTTTCTCCAAAACATCACCAGCAAACCTGTTGCCCAGCATAAACTTTCGGAGTTCAGGATTAGTGGTATGAACAGATACATTAATAGGAGACATTCTATAATTAATAATTCTCTGCAGTTCTTCTTTTTTTATGTTGGTCAAGGTAACATAATTTCCTGTAAGAAAGGATAGCCGAGAATCATCATCCTTGAAATAAACCGTCTCACGCATACCCTTCGGCAGCTGATCAATAAAGCAAAAAATACACTTATTTGTGCAACTTTTTGCACCGTCAATAAGAGAGTCCTCAAATTCAATCCCTAAATCTTCACTCTCATCTTTTTCAACCTCTACTTCCCAAATCTCCCCATCAGGTTTCTCTATCTCAAGTATTAATTCTTCAGAGGCTTGAAAATATCTATAGTCAAATATATCCTTAATATTCTGCTTATTAATGGATAAAAGAAAGTCACCTTCTTCAATGCCGGCTTCTTCAGCTATGCTGTTCTTTTGAACAATATATATTTTATTTTTATTATTGCACATTTAAATTACACCATCCTATAATCAAGAAAATTCGTTTCGCTCAGAGCTTTAGTGTAAACCGAATTTTCTTTGTTCGTTAGGAACTCACCAAATTCCCTTCGGCGTGACACTTTGTGTTTACTATGCACCCTCCTTAAAGCTATCCCCGAATATAGGAATTTATTCGTCTGGGAATTTTCTAGTGTACACATTTCATGCTTAGAATTATCAATGCTTTTGTACACTCTTAAACATATAAATTCCTATATTTAATAAAGTTCTAAGCCAGATAGCTTTAATTTCGCAAAGCCCATAATATCTATATAATGTTACTTTAAAGCCGCTTAATATAGATTATTGCCATTATCTCATTAACATATAAATTCATAAATTGTAAAAATACTCTGTACCATATGTAGTATTGTCACATACCAAATAGAAACATAAAAAATCAAAAAGCAGCAAGAATATTCCTGCTGCTTTAATGACAATATTATTATTTAGCTTCTACTTTAACTACCTGCTTGCCATCATAATAACCACATTCACCACATACCCTGTGAGGCAGCTTATAAGTATGACACTGTGGGCAGCTTACTAAAGTTGGAGACGCCAGTTTCCACTGGGATCTTCTCTTACCTGTCCTAGCTTTGGAAAATCTATTCCTTGGGTTTGCCATCAATAACACCTCCCTACTATATTGCAACCATCTAAGTAGAAACCTATTTGAAAAAGTCTTTAAGAATTTCCATTCTTGAATCTACTATTTCGCTTTCATCACAATTACAATTTTTAAAATTTAAATTAGCACCACAATGCTTACATAAGCCTTTACAGTCTCCGCTGCAAATAATTTTGGTAGGCAAAGCAAGTATTATGTTGTCAATAAGTGGTTTTTCAATGTTAACAACATTACCTTCATATATATATGCATCGACTTCATCAGGATTGAAAACCTCAACAAAGACTTCATTTACCTCTATATCCATCACTGTTTCAACAGTCTTCAGACATCTAAGGCAATCTGCAACAAACACAAAATGAAGTTCACCACTCAACTTTAACAGACCGCCAGAATTAACAATGCGACCTGTAAAATCAAAAGAAGGCTTAAATTCTACTGAATTATCAAACTCATGCAATCCAGGTATATCGCCAGTATAATTGACATCTATACCTGCACCTTCAGTTTTAACAATATCAGATACGTTTACTCTCATTAGTAACCTCTTAAAAACCGACAATTGATATTATACTAACTAATACAACTTTTGTCAATAATTCAATTTCGGATAATTTTATATAACTTTTATATATTTTAATTATTCAATTTCCCATAAAAAAAGCCTACCGAGGCTCAAGCTTATCAATGGTTTGTTGCCCAACCAACTTTCCATTGATAAGTTTGAAGCACTACAACTTTTAACTGAAAAAGTTGAGTTAATTAATCAAAACAAACTAAGTACAATATCTATAATGTGCTACAACCCATAATTATTGAAAGTCTACAACACTAGCCTATAAGATTAATTTTATTATTGAAAACACAAGTTATTTTAACATTCTAAGTGCTTCTCTTGCAATAGCAAGTTCTTCATTAGTCGGAATAACTAGTGTGCTAACCTTTGCATCTGCAGCACTAATGTCAATTTCCTGACCTCTTATTTTGTTTTTCTCTTCGTCAATAATAATTCCAAAGTAGTCCAAACCATCAACAATTCTTTGTCTGATGTTAAAATCATTTTCTCCTACTCCTGCTGTAAATACAATTGCATCAACACCATTCATTATAGCGATGTATGCTCCAATGTATTTTTTACAATCATAACAGAATATATCCAGCGCAAGCTTTGCTCTTTTATTACCTTCCCTTGAAGCGGCTTGTACATCCCTAAAATCACTGCTTACTCCTGA
>JAEWZA010000093.1 GCA_023395575.1 Bacillota bacterium | reverse complement strand
GATGTACTCACGCTCGCAAGATGAACTTCCCATTATGTTTATGATAGACAGGTAATCTGGCAATAAGCCATAACAGGAAATGAAAGGTGATGCTTAATGGAAATTAATCAAAATATTTCGAGTGTTTCAGACTTTCTAGAAGCAATATATGAACTAAATTCATCGTATACTATTTCTGGTATGGCTGACACGCCCACGGGGTGTAAATTTCTATACAGGGGTCATAGCAATGCGGACTATGTTTTACTTCCAGCAATCTTTAGAGAGGAAAAAAATATTGATGTAACAATAGATGACTATGTAACAAATTATCGTTACTTGTCCTATGTAACAGAAAAGGAAATACTACGAAGTTTTATTGAAGAAGCATGCGCTTTTATAAAAAAGAACCCTTCAAAACACTTTTCAAGATGGGCTGAATATGCGCAGCATTATGGTGCGCCTACACGCTTTTTGGACTGGACAGAAAATCCTCTCGTTGCACTGTATTTTGCATGCAAGGATAACAAACCAATATACAAAGAGCATGGTGGAGAAATTGGCGGCAATGACGGTTGTGTTTGGATGCTTCATTTAGAGAACTACCATAGGCTTGCAAATCAGAAGAAGAACATCGTTTTTAGTAGCGATTTAAAGGGAGAGTGTACTATTGCAGAAGCAATTGAAAAGATATATAAAGGAAGTACACCCGAAATAGTTTTTAAATATCCCGTTGTTTATAAACCATATTATGTCGATTCTCGAATGAGCGCACAGTCAAGTTTCTTTATGGTTTGGGGCAAAGAGAACAATTCGCTGGACACATTACTTATGGAAGAAGTGCATAGACTTCGTAGCAATCAAATTTTTCAGGGTGGACGTATATCCTCTGCATCCCAAGAAAATGAAGTATCGTTAAAATTTCATGTTTTTAAGGGTTCAAAGCAAAAGGTACTAAGAGAACTTGACCGTTGTGGAATAAATGAAAAGACGCTTTTTCCCAGTGTTGATGGCATAGGCAGATATATTGCAATGAAGTATTGTTTTGACTTAGAAGAAGCAAAAAATTGCATATAATCACTTGTACTTTCTTTAAACTATACTTTTAACGATGTAATAACATTCCCATTATGTTTTATACTAGATAAGCTTATTTGTAGCAATAACTAGAAGACATCGGATATTCTGTAAAGCGCTGTTGGTGGATTATTATTTGGTTCTAAGAAAGATTAAGAATATAGGTGGTATTTGATATGGAAGTATTAAAAAACAACAAATCCAAAATTAAACATGAAATTATTACAAAACCCTTTTTTGGTTCATTAAAGAATGCTGAGCTATCATTAAAAAAGGTTTCTCATAAAGCGATTGATTATGACGAATTTCTATTTATATTAGAAAAAAGCTACACCAAATTTATTAATAAAATTGAATTGGTACGATTTTATGATTTTATATGGACTTTTAACAATAAGTATGAACCTGGGTTTAATTTTAAAATAGCCATAATTCATACTGTACCCGATGCTAAATTTCGTGATAGGTTATTTGCCGAAAGAGATACTATCACAATGCATACAGGTTGGTACCCTTATGTTATGGGAAGCAGAGCTAATATAAATACAACATTACATAGATATTATAGCTCTATAAATTATATTCCTACTAACAAGATTGAGCCATTGCGATTAGGGAAACCCATTTCTCTAGTGGATGTGTCAAACAACAAAAATGTAAATGCCATTCTATTACGTTGCACATATGGAAGCATATTGTTTGATACCGGATTTGGTGTTGATTTGATGGATATCTACGATTTAAAGGTAATATGTATTTCACATTTTCATAAAGATCACTGCGGCGGGTTGTATGAATTGCTCAAAAATAATAATATTCCTGTTTTAATGGCAGAAACTACACTCGAATATATATTAGCTTCTAGTGATGTAACAAATGATGACAAACTACATTTAGTAAAGAATGTGGTTGTTTTAGAAAAAATTACAAACGGCAAAATTTTTAGGGAATATTTTGATTTTTTCCCTGTATTTCATTGTCCGGGATCAGTTGGTTTTGTATATAAAGGATATAACGGATACTCCATTTACTATTTAGGCGATGTGTGTTTAAAAAATGGTTTTATGCAATTTCAAAATATAATTGATCAAATGATTATAGAAGATAAGAGAAATAAAAAATATGTAATTATGGATGCCGCTTTGGTCGGCAAAAATAATTTCACAGTAGATTCAAATGATATTCCGATAGTTTTAATTCAAGATATCGTAGATTTAGTAAGGAAAAGAAATATTGTGTTTATAAGTAACAACATTGAAACTCTTATGTATTCATACATATTATTTTTCATCAAATCTAATATAAAAAATCAAAACTCAATAAAATTAGCAATTAACAATGATTTATATAATATTATTAAAACATTGTGGGGTTCTGTTATTTTACAACACCGTGGAACAACTACAGATGCTTTTGTAAAAAGTGTATTACAAGGTGGAAGATGTAATTTTGTTGAAAGTCAACGTGTTTACCCAATTTCAGCATTAGAGACTATTGATTGCAACGAAAAGATAGTGTCTTTCGTAACTGTTAAAGAAATAGAAGATTATAATCAACTACTTATTGAGCGAATTAAAGGATCAGATGTTATTTTAGTAGGGTATTGGACAATTAATACGCCTATCCCTGAAACTATTACCAAACTACAGCCAAGATCAGTATTAAGAGTGTCATCTCCAGAATGGAGCTTTCATTCCTCAAAAGATGATATCTCTAGTGTAATAAACGAATGGGGTGATTATGGAGTAAGCACCATATTATTTCATAATTACTCTAAAATATTACGAAAATTTATTAAACCTTTTGGAAACAAAGCGAATTTTATAAATGAAATGATGGTTTTGGAAGAATAAAACTCCAACTTTGTAGTTGATTATGAATTAGTATAAAATCAACTTCGTATTTGGCTAGTAATCAAGGTCTTAAAAAATATCCAGATTTCAAGTTTTATATTATGGTAACTTAATGCTATCTATTTTATTAACCATTATGTTGTTTTTAGATAAGTTTGAAGAGAGTGGAGAAAAACTATGGAGAAAAAAGCAATTGAACAATTTATTGAAACCGGAATAAAACTTAAAGCGGAATATCGGCAAAACATTAGAGATTTATCGACTAATAGAATTGCTGATTTTTCTGGTGATATGCCAGCAGGTATGCACGAATGGATGAGTACTATAAAGATTTATGTAAAAAGGTATTTAATCGGCCATCCACTATATGATGATATAAACTTGGTTTTATTTCATAACAAGAACAAGATAAAAGATTACGACAAAATGATGGGATTATTAAGAGCGCTTGCTCAGGACATAGCATCATCGGAAAATGATGGCGTTTCTGAAGACCACAGGAAACCCTTGCGTGAGACTTTTGAGGTGAGAACGATTTCAAATAGACTTCCTCAAAACAGTAGGTATCTTCTTAAAGAGATTGTTGAGTCAGAAAATCCAACCAAAATGATTTGCGAACGATTTGAAAAATGTTCATTACAAGAAGACGAAATACTTCGGAGTATACTGCGAGAATTGGAAGATAAGGAATATATAAAAATACCACTATGGGCAGATAATGTGCCACAATATATTCAAATCAATAATTCTGCGAGAACATATTATGAAAAAGAGAAGGAATATACACTAATGGTTGAAGCAAATAGGGAGTTGAAAAATTATGATGTCTTCATATCTCATGCAAATTCTGATAAAAGTGACTATGTTAATCAACTGGTTTTAGCAATAAAAAAATTAGGGATTAATATTTTTTATGATAGCGATGTTTTGTCTTGGGGAGATAATTGGAAAGACACTATACTCAGCGGAACAGAAAAATCTGAATTTGCTATTATTGTGATTTCTGAAAGATTTTTTGGGCGAGAATGGACAGAACGAGAACTATCGGAGTTTTTACAAAGACAAAATATAATGAATCAAAAAATAGTTTTACCGCTGTTACATAATATTACGTTTGAACAGCTAAAAATGGAATATCCAGCACTTCAATATATACAAAGTATAAGAAGTGATGAATATTCTTTAGAAGAGATAGCCATTTTTCTTGCTAAAGAACTTATTAAACGTTATAAGGGACAAAAATAAGTTTAATGGTGAGCAACTATAAATAAAAAGATTGGAGAATTTTATGTCTGAAAAAAGAAAGTGTGTTTTTTGTGGTGGGACAGAGTTAAGTAAAGAACATATTTTTGCTCAATGGCTATTGAAAGAGCTTGATATATTTGATAATGATGTAACAATGACTCACGCAAGTGTTGTCGGCATTCCTGTATCAAACAGAAGACATCCTTTCTCAAAATTAGTGAATGGATTAGTATGCGAAAAATGTAATAATGGTTGGATGAGTCAATTAGAGAGTGATTGTCAAAAACATATCATCAATCTTATGAATATGAATGAGCTTGATAATGAAATAAACTTTCTAAAAGAGCATTATGAGACTGTTGCAAAATGGGCTTTTAAGAATGTTATACTTTTAAATTCTGCCACAAATTATAGACAACTTGTTTCTGATGAGCATTATGAGACTCTTTATCCTAGTGGTATCCCAGAAGGAGTATTTATAGATTTAGCTTTTTGCAAAAGTGATTCTCAAATAGAATGGCGGCAGACTCCTGGTGGTTTAGTTATTAAGGACAAAGAAATACCATTTAATCCAGATGTAACAAGATATCAAATAACATTTCAAATTAGGAGTTTGCTTATAAAGGTAGTATTTTATGAAAGTGTAGATAATGTTTTTTATGAAGACGAGGGAGCAATTCGACTCTACCCACGGCTCGGTGTGTTTGGAACACCTAAACTGTTTGATAATATCGACGAGTTTGATATACATGGTGTTATACATGAATTTTGTAAACAGTAGGATATTCTAAAGCTAATCAACTTCCCATTATGTTTATATTGGGAAAGAGCACTGAACTTCACATAAGGCCAACAATCACAAGCTTAGGACTTTTTCTTTATAGAATTATGGAAGGCTGGTGTAATTTCCAATATAATAACTTTTGTGAATGGTGAAACTTTATGAAACATAGAGCGTGAAAATAGATAGAGATACATATCAACTTACAATGTATATAAAAAACTCAAATACTTGTCCCGCACCTTTTTGGGAATGGTTGAAAGTAATGAATATATTTTGAAGTAACTAAAAAATAGTTCACAAGGAAGGTGGCACTTTAGGCTTCAATTCTCTTTCTTGATATATAACAAAACGCTATAATAAGAGAAGGAGAGCTTGGATTATGATTACTATTTATGATTGGTTTGGCTATAAATTGCCAATAAAGGAACGCTATCAGCTGATAAAAGAAGCAGGGTTTGACGGCGTTTTATTATGGTGGAGTGAATATTTGGATCGTAAGGATTACCACAATGGACCGCAAATTGTGCGTGAAGCGGGTCTTGTTATAGAAAATATCCACACACCGTTTCAAGTTCAGGATAACATCTGGCTTGATAATCTGGACGGTGAAGCCTCAATCGATTGCTATTTGCAATGTGTTGCAGATTGCGCCGAATTTGAGATTCCGACTATGGTGGTACATCTACCGGACGATGATAAACCATACAATGTATTGGGACTGGATAGAATCAAGATAATGGCTGAAAAGGCTGAACAGCTTGGAGTCAATGTCGCGCTGGAAAATTTAAAGAATTTTAATAATTTGTCATTTATGCTGCAGCAAGTAGATTCCCAGCGTATTGGATTCTGCTATGACTGTTGTCATCACTACAACTATTGTCCGAGCTATGATCTTTTATCCATGTACGGCTCCCGTTTGATGGCATTACATTTACATGATTATAATGGAAACACCTTACATCGGTTACCCTTTGACGGCACAATTGATTGGCCTGCTGCAATGAAAAAGATCGCGGAAACGGGGTATTCAGGTGCAACTGCAATAGAGGCTATGAATTGGAGCTATAAGGAGCTGTCTGCAGAGAAATTTTTATATGAAGCATTTGAAAGAGCCAAAAGGCTGGAAACATTAAGATTCAATAAATAATAAAAAATATGGACATTATCTCATAAAGGTTTGTGAAAATGAAACAAACAACTAGAAATTGAACTCCGCCAGACAGGCTGTGGCAAGGGAATAAAGAACAGTGACATATAAGTTGATATACATATATTTTTAGGAGGTTTACATGAAATTTATACAGAAACTATGTTTTTCCGGAGAGGCAAAGGAAGCATTGGAGGAATACAAGCGAGCTTTTGGTTGTACGGTAAGGAGTTTATTATATTATTCTGATGCTGTGAAAAATGGCTGGAAACAACCAGATGCGGAAAAAGAAGCACTTATTTACCATTCCGAGATTATGTTTGGTGAGCAAGAGGTAAGGATAAATGATTTGTCCGACGAAGAGGAAGTGAATCTTACAAAAAAAGTGATTCATATTATCGGGTTTGATACAGCAGAAGAGGTTGAAAAGGCTTTTTCTGTAC
>JAEWZA010000045.1 GCA_023395575.1 Bacillota bacterium | reverse complement strand
GATACCCACTGTATATTCAGTAAAATTTAATGTAGATGGTGGAAGCGTAGTTCCAGATATAATTGATATTGTATCAGGAAGTACAATAACCCAGCCTGAGAATCCAATTAAGGCAGGATATGAATTTAAAGGCTGGTACAAAGAAGCAGAATATATAAATGCATGGGATTTTGCAGCAGATACAGTTACACATAATATAACATTATATGCGATGTGGACAGCTAAAGAACCTGCAGGAACAACCTTTGTAGTAGTGTTCGATAGTAATGGCGGAAGTAAGGTGGCTGCTATTAAAGATATTATTGAAGGCAGCACAATTACAGAACCTGTTGAGCCAACTAAGACAGGATATGTTTTTAAAGGCTGGTACAAGAATTCTGCGTTAACTGCTATATGGGATTTTGCAGCTGACCCTGTTACTGAGGATATGATATTATATGCAAAATGGGCTATCAAAGAACCATCAGAACCAACCTTTGTAGTTGTGTTTGACAGCAATGGCGGAAGTAAGGTGACTGCCATTAAAGATATTATTGAAGGAAGTACAATAATAGAGCCATTAGCACCTACTAAAGTGGGATATACTTTTGCAGGCTGGTATAAAAATTCTGCATTAACTGACTTGTGGGATTTTGCAGCTGATATAGTTACTGAAGACATTATTTTGTACGCAAAATGGACATCAATAACTCCCCAGCCGACGGTATTTACAGTGAAATTTAATTCTAATGGAGGAAGTAGTATTTCTGATATTATTAATATCACATCCGGAAGTGCTATTACGGCACCTATAGAGCCTACTAAAGCAGGATATGATTTTGGGGGCTGGTATAAAGAAGCTGAATATATAAATGTATGGGACTTTAATACAGATGTTGTTAGTGAAAATATGATACTGTATGCTAGGTGGACTCCCAAGGAACCATCATCAACTTTTGTAGTAATGTTTGACAGCAACGGTGGGAGTAAGGTAGCTGCCCTTAGAGATATAATTGTCGGAAGTACAATAACAGAGCCTCCTGAGCCCACTAAAGCAGGATTCGATTTTGTAGGCTGGTATAAGAATTCTGCATTAACTACTTCTTGGAATTTTGCTACTGATACAGTTACTGAAGATATAATACTATATGCAAAGTGGAGAGAGCGCAGCAGCGGTATCATATTAATTCCAAGTGCTATTGTTCAAGATGAAAATAATGCTCCTATAATTGTTAATGGTAAGACAGAATTTATAGCAAAAAGAGTAACTGATACAGAGGAAGGCAAGGAAATTACCCGGATAATAGTTGATGACAAAAAGATGTCTGAAAAAATTGAACAATTGGGAATGTATCCTAAAATAGTCATTCCTATTAATACTGCTTCCGAAATAAAAATAGCTAAGCTAAATGGGCAAACAGTAAAAAATATGGAAGAGAAAGGTGTAGTTTTTGAAATTGTGACAGGAGAAATTACATATACTTTACCTGCTGCTCAAATTAATATTGAAAAGGTTAGCGAAGAAATTGGAACAAAGGTAGAACTAGTGGATATTGATGTAATTATTAAAATTAGTGATGTATCAATAGATGTACAAAATATGATTAGAGCTACTGCCCAAAAAGGTAATTATGAGGTTATAACTAAACCAGTGGAATTTTCTATAACCTGTACTAGTGGTGATAAAATTGTAGACGTATCTAAATTTAACAAGTACGTTAAAAGAACAATTGCTATTCCTAGCAACGCTGAATCAGGAAGAATAACAACTGGAATAGTATTAAACAATAATGGTACTTTTTCACATGTGCCAACAGCTATAGATATAATAGACGGTAAATATTATGCAAAAATAAATAGCTTAACCAATAGTGTTTACTCAGTTATTTGGAGTCCGAAAAGGTTTAATGATGTTGAAGGACACTGGTCTAAAGCTGCGGTCAATGATATGGGTTCAAGACTTGTTATAAGCGGAGTTGGAAATGAGATTTTTCAGCCGGATAAATATATAACCAGAGCTGAATTTGCTGAAATAGTAGTAAATGGATTGGGGTTAAAGAGAATCGGGACCTTTAAGTCGAGCTTTGATGATGTAGATAATTCTGCATGGTACTATAATTCGGTAGCAATTGCTAGTGAATATGGCTTGATATCAGGCTACAATAATAAGGAATTTAGACCCAATGATAGAATTACTCGTGAGCAAGCCATGACTATCATCGCTAAAGCAATGAAAATAACAGGGCTGAAAGTTCAGTTTACAATTGGCGAAGTTGAAGATATTCTTAAAGCATTTGGAGATACAGAACAGGCCTCTTACTGGTCAAAAGAAAGTATAGCTGCATGTGTTAAGACAGGAATTGTATCTGGAAGAAACGGTCATATGATAGCTCCTGATGGCAATATGACAAGAGCAGAGACAGCAGTTATTATTAGGAATTTACTAAAGAAATCAGATTTGATTTGATATTCGGCTTTTGTATAATAGCTAACTCAGAGCTTATAGAGATTAATGTTCCTAGTTAAAAGCTTTAAAGGGGCTGTTGCAAAACAAGAAATCATATATATCGACAGTAAACTTATTAAATAGTACTCCCGTAAACTTATTAAATAGTACTCCCGTGCAGTATATATCTATGGCTCGCTCCCGAAATTGATGCTGAATTAATTGCGGTGAAGAACAAGCACTTCCGCCGACCGTATAACACTCGACATCCTGTCTCGGGTCAATACTCACAGCTACATCCTGTAGCTGTGTCGGTTACAATACTTGTTCTTCACCTACAATTTCTAGCATCAATTTCTAACCGAGCTTCGCAATTAGATATATATTGCACTCGCGTACTATTTTTTGCAATAAGTCATTGGTATATAGAAATTGTTGTTTTGCAACAGCCCTTTTCCAGATCAATTATTTTGAACCAACTTTAATATTTATTCCACGTACGGGCAGTTTCAGGATAATTGATGGCATGCATCTGAAATAATTCTCAAAATAATAATAGGTTAGCTTATTTTTACTGATAAAGTATTTTTAATTTCATTTACGAATATATTATCAGTGTGATTCTATTCATATGGGAAATAAAAGAAAATTTAGATTATAAGAATCTCGTTATTACGTGGGTTTTAGGATAAATTATGTTAAGAAATCGTTAACTTTTTAATAAAGGGTATACGAATTGAGACTTTTAGTTTAAATTGTAGTATATAGAATATATCTTTATTATTTAAACTTCGTACATAAAATTATATTGGTGCAGTAGAATTATTAAGACAAAAGAGTAAAGGGGTTTGGCAATGGATACGATAATACAATATGTAGTTAAGTTTGTTGATTTAGTATTACACATGGATAAGCATTTGCCTCAGATTATAAATGACTTTGGAATCTGGACATATCTGATTTTATTTCTAGTAATATTCTGTGAGACTGGCTTGGTTGTTACACCTTTTCTTCCTGGAGATTCGTTGATATTTTTGCTTGGGGCTTTAGCTAAAGCAGGGGATTTAAATTTCCCGGCTATAATTGCTGTGCTGATGTTAGCTGCAATACTAGGCGATTCATGCAATTATGAAATAGGTAAGTTCTTTGGTGCAAAATTATTTAAAAATGAGAACTCGAAAATTTTCAAAAAAGAGTATCTTGATAAAACTCATGAATTCTATGAAAAGTATGGTGGGAAAACAATTATAATTGCAAGATTTGTTCCTATAATCAGAACCTTTGCGCCATTTGTAGCGGGAATGGGCTCTATGAACTATAGTAAGTTTATTAGTTATAATGTTTTTGGCGGTATTGGCT